>NZ_JAUYVV010000020.1:0-67012 GCF_030689165.1 Oceanobacter sp. 4_MG-2023
TTTCACTGCATTCGTCGCCTTGCCCTGAACAACGGCAACACTCGCGCAGAGCCGTGCAGGATTAAATAGATGTCCCCTATCGCCTTGTTCCCCTGGTATCGATCAACAAAACAGACGTAACACCACAACAGCGTGTGGTGCCACGTTTTATTGCTGATCAGGTAGTAACGGTCAAGAAGCGTTCGTTCAGAACACGATCATGATAGAAAATCGCCTTGCCCAGTTGATCCGCAGTCCAGGTAACCGGCTCGTGGTCCGGATAGTGGTAGTTACCGTTGGCAAACACTTCGGTGCGATTGCCGGAAGGGTCAAAGAAATAGATCGTACGACCGTTAGTCAGCCCGTGGCGGGTTGGGCCAATATCGATCGGGGTATCGGTCATGGAGATCAGGTCTGCAGCACGCAGCACGTCTTCCCAGGTTTCCAGATAATAAGACGAGTGATGGAACTGGCCTGGCTCGGGGTTTTCAATAAAGGCTATATCATGCGCCTTCATGCCACAGCTCAGAAACGCAGCGATCAGGGTTTTGTCTTCATCCGGTGCCACGACCTGCTCAGCCATACCAAAGCCCAGCACTTCCTCGAACAGTTTTGCCGTGGCTGGAACATCCGGGCCATACAGCAGGCAATGGTCAAACCGCACCACGCCCATACCACTCAGACCACGAGGCCAGGCTTCCGGGTTGATATTGGAAATGCCCCATTTGCCGGTTTGTTCCTTGGTAGCAAACAATTCGAAGGAATGACCGGTTGGCACCACAAAACGTACCCTGCGGCCACAGTCTTGCAGGTCGTCAGCGGCAATATCTTCAACTTCCACGCCATACTCGACCAGTCGTCCGCGCAGCAGATCGAGCATTGCTTCAGACACTACCTTGAAACCAAAAAAATCCATCCCCGCTTCGTCTGCTTCCCGCAGCACCACTGAATACTTGTCTACTTCTGACCAGGCTTTCAGATAAACACGTCCCTGATCATCACGGCCGGTTTCAATCAATCCCATCAAGTCACAATAGTGCTTCAGGGCATCTGCCATATCGAGAACCCGAATCTGGACATGTCCAGGACGCATTACACCGTATTTCATAGCTATTTCCTGTTTTATTGTTATTTGTTTTCGATCAAACAGCGGATTCCACCGGTATTGAATTTGGTGGCACCAGCAAGAAATGTGTTAAGCCTGTTCATCCGGTTGGTGCATATGAAGAACAAACACATAACCGACCTGACTGTTATCTCATCACATAACAGGTAAGAGCAATGGCCATGCCAGCGCATCAAACTGGACTTTGCGTCTGCACTGAAAATTCAAGCCATTGTTTTTAAACGATTTTTTAGAGAAAGACTGTTCGTTAAACCACGTTTCAGCCCAACAGCGGGACGACCAGATCCCGTTTGTAGTTAATGATATGGTGATTGTGATCTATGCAATTGACTATATGATCAAGCAGATTACTGCTTACAAAAAGATAATAACAATGAGCCAAGCCGCCATGAGCCATCGCACACCGTTACCCACTCCCAGCGATGATGACCTGATTCATCAACTGCGCTTCGACCCGGATAGTGGCCATATCTGGCTGCACGAAAATCGCATGCTGCTGACCCATGCCGCAGTGTTTGGCCAGTTACGCAAGGATCTGATTGATATTCTTGGCTGGGAGCGGGCCAAGGGGGTGCTGATGCGTTTTGGTTATGCCTCTGGCCGCCTTGATGCCGAGCTGGCCAAACGCTTGCGCCCCGATCTCAGTACCCAGGATTCTTTTGTTGTCGGGCCACAGCTGCACAAGCTGGAAGGCAAGGTCAAAGTGACGCCGATCCGGCTGGAATTTGATATGGCCAGCGGTGCCTATTACGGCGAATTTGACTGGCATCACTCCTGGGAAGCAGAGCAGCACCTGCAGGAGATTGGCCCCAGCAAAGAAGCCGTGTGCTGGACTCTGCTCGGCTATGCCAGTGGCTACACCAGTTACTATATGGGACGACAGATTCTGTTCAAGGAAACCCAGTGCTGCGCCTGTGGTGACAGTCATTGCGTTAATATCGGCCGCCCGGCCCATGAATGGCCCGACCGCGAAGCACTGGAGAAATACCTCCGCCCCAGTCCATTAATCGACGAACTGGAGCTGCTGCAGCACGAATACACCGAATTAAAAAGCCGCTACGAAGCCCAGGCTCAGGCTGACTGGACACCCTTTTCCGCTGTCGGCAACTCCCCGGCCTTCAAACAGGCCTGCGATATGATCAGCCGGGCGGCAGCCAGCAAGGTAAGCGTGCTGTTGCTGGGTGAAACCGGTGTCGGCAAGGAAGTCCAGGCGCGTAATATCCATCGCCTCAGTGACCGGGCCGAGCAACCTTTTGTCGCCGTCAACTGCGCCTGCATCCCACCAGACCTGATTGAGTCCGAGTTATTCGGGGTTGAAAAAGGAGCCTTCACCGGAGCGCACCAGTCACGCAAAGGCAAGTTTGAACGGGCGGACTATGGCACCATTTTTCTTGATGAGGTGGCTGAACTGACGCCCCGCGCACAAGCCACGCTGCTGCGAGTCCTGCAAGAAGGTGAACTGGAACGGGTGGGCGATACCATGACCCGTAAAATAGACGTACGTGTCGTAGCCGCCACCAACGAAGATTTACAACAGGCCGTCCAAGACGGACGCTTTCGGGCAGATCTGTTCTTCCGTCTGAATGTGCTGCCGATCCGTATCCCACCCTTGCGTGAGCGCAGGGAGGATATTCCGCTGCTGGTCGAGCATTTTCTCGACCGCTACCAGCGCGAATACAACAAGAAAATCATCGGCCTGACTGACCGCGCCATGTCGATGCTGGCCGACTACAGCTGGCCAGGTAACGTCCGCGAACTGGAAAACATGATCGAACGCGGTGTTATCCTGACGGACAACCACCGAGTAATCGAGCTGGAGCATCTGTTTCCATCACTGACGGAGCCGACACACCCGCTTAATATCATTAATCACCAGGGTAAAATTACCTCCCCGGAAGGTGACGCGAGCAACCTGATACCGGGATTATCGACCGACCAGCTGGCTGACATTCTTATCTCATCCGGTACCAGTCTGGATGAGCTGGAAACCCTGATGATCGACAAGGCGCTGAAAAACAGCGAGGGCGTCGTTACTGAAGCAGCAAAACAGCTGGGGCTGACACGCCCGGCACTGGCCTACCGCATGAAAAAACGCCAATAAAGTTCGAGAGCCAGCCGGGCTGGCATCTCGGCCCGGTCGCTATCAGCCCAACTGCTAGAACTGCTAGCGACCCAACTGCTACCGATCGGCCACTAGCGACCGAAGGTCAATTCCATATCTTCGGCAATGGCACGAGGATCAACCGACTGGCCATCCAGGGTTTTGACCCCTTGCAACCAGGCGCTGACCTGACCCGGGTTGCTGTGCATCCACATCCGCACGGCACGATCCACCGGTACAAATTCATTGCTGGTTTTTTGCATGATTTCTTCTTCCAGCGCGGCCTTGAATTTCAGATTGCTGAAGAATTGGGCCAGGTTAGGACATTCTTGCTCCAACCCTTTGCGGATACTGGTGTTTACCGTGGCCTTGCCGTAATCCGGGCCAAAGTAGTCGTCCCCGCCGCTGAGATAGCGAATGGCAAACTGCTGGTTCATTGGGTGCGGCTTCCAGCCCATAAAGACAATCCACTCGCCCTTGCGGACGCGGCCATTCACCTGGGCCATCATCAGTCGTTCTGACGTTTCGATCAGATCAAAATCTTTCAGGCCAAAGGCATCGGCATTAATCATGTCGTGAATGGCTTCGTTACCACTGCTGCCTTTTTCCAGACCGTAAATACGCCCTCCAAATTTGTCGTGAAAACGGGCGATATCGGCAAAGTCACGCACACCCTGGTTATATACGTATTCAGGGACAGCCAGGGTCCAGAGGGCTTCATCCAGATTGGCGGTCAGGGTGCTGACCTCTTGCTGACCATAATAGGGAGCGGCCACTTCGACCATGGCCGGTGTCCAATACCCCATGAATACATCGATATTACGCTGCTTCATCTGGTTAAAGACTTCCGGGGTCGCAGGCTGCATACTCAGCTCTACCCGATAACCCAGTTTTTCCAGCAGTGACTGGGCAATGCCATTCACTACATGCAAGTCAGTCCAGTCCACCACACCAATTCGTACGGTTTCGCACTGTTTTTCGGTCGCCGCTTCTACATGGCCAGTCAATGCCAGCAGCCATACCAACGCACAACGGGAAATAACTTTCATCCATTACCTCTTAATCAAACAATTCAAACCATGAAAATCAAACAGCACCTGAGCTTCAGCACATCCTGTATCAATATCGCCACTGCACTCATTGGTTCGTGGCAGAAATCTTATTGACAAGTTTGCAATTAACCGTCAGCAAATCATCATCAGTCTACAAACAACCATAGATATCGACATTGCCCCGTTAGAGTCACCTCTAAAGGGGTATTTCATGACAATCAGGGGTGACAAATGCGTGGTTATCGGCTAGACAGGCACGTTTTGAGGATAGTTCATAAAAAACAAGGAGAGAGATTTATGCAGATATTGTGAATTGGTTCACACGGAACGAAGCCTGATGACACGCCGAGGAAGACCGTTCACGCTATTTACCAGGGTCAGACGAATCAGGAAAACCGGACAAACCGGCAAAGAGTCTCAACTGGGCATCCGCTCGCCTAGAGACCGGAGCTGAGCACCCAGCTGATGGTGAAGAGCGACACCATCGAGGTCCAGATAATGGTGGTCGAGGTTTCCTGCACAAAAATATTGTACTTTTGTGCCAATACAAAACTGCCCGCCCCTGTTGGGGTGCTGGCCATCAGGATTGCCACACTGGTCCAGAGCGGCGACAACGAAAAGACATAACTGGCCAAAAACCAGGTCAGCAAGGGTTGCCCCAACAGTTTCAGTAATGCCGTCGTTGAAATGGCAGAAATATCCCCAAACAGGGGTTTGCCAACCAGAAACAACCCCAGCGAAAACAACGCACACGGCCCCGCGGCATCGCCCAACATATCGCAGAAGTTAAATACCATGGAAGGCAATTCCACTGGCAACATGGCATACAGAATGCCCGCCAGTGGCGACAGTAACATCGGGTTTTTACACACGGCTTTACCAATATCCATGGTAATTTGCGCCGGGCTGGCCGCCACCTTGTTATCCAGTTCAATCATGATGATGGCAATGGTCACGGTTAGCAGTGACCCGACCACCACATACAGGATCACCGGCACACTGGCGGCATCTCCAAAACTCGCAAACGCCAGCGGAATTCCGAGGTAACCGGTGTTGCCATAGGCCGCATTCAGCCCCAGCAAGGCGCTGCTATCCAGCCGTTTACCCAGCAGATATTTCGCCATCAAGACCCCAACCGCCATGGTCAGAATGGCGCTGATCGCAATCAGGATCAGGTAGTCCAGATTCAGCAGCTCGGCCGGATCAACCACCACCATGGCCTTGAACAGCAGGCATGGCATGGCAAACCAGAAGACAAAATCATTCAGGACCTTGGCCGCATCGCCACCACAGATTCTGAATTTTCCGGCCAGAAAACCAACCAGAATAATCAGAAAGATCGGAAAAACCGTGTCGATCAAAATGGACATACCACCCCCAAAGTCCCTCCTTTATGGAGGGCCTGCAGTATAAGTAGAAAAGATTGTCGGATACCAGACGGCTATTGGTAGCACTCGGTATCAGGGCACGATCCGTTCAGTCTGCTTGACGGCGGCGACCTGTCGAGCTGCTCTTGCGAGACTTGCCGGTGCCTGCCCGACGCTGCTGGGGACGACGGGATTTACCCTTGACCGGGCTATGGCTTGGTAGCCCACTGAACGCCTGGGTATTCAGCTGGCAAGCCTGGCCGACCAGGTTGTGCAGCTGCTCCAGCAAGGGCTGCATAAAACCGTCATATTTCAGCGCTCGTTCGCTGATATCGTTAAGCTGACGCTCCCAGTGCGCGGTCATATCCGGCACTGTGGTGCTTTCTGGCAAGGTATTGATCAGCGCACACCCCAGTGGCGTCGCCAGGATACTTTTGCCTTCGCGGTGTAAAAAACCGCGTTTGAACAGCAGTTCGATAATGCTGGCCCGGGTGGCTTCGGTGCCGAGGCCGTCGGTGTCCTTGAGGATTTTTCTCAGCTGCCGGTCTTTGACAAAACGGTTGATGCCCGTCATCGCCGCCAACAAGCTGGCATCGGAAAAATGCGCCGGAGGCTGGGTGTGTTTTTCATCAACCCTTGGCTCGCCACTCCAGACCAGCTGACCCGGAGATAACGCCGGTAATGGCTGCGATTGTGAATCTGGCCCGTCTGCAGCTGGCCGCTGTTTGCCAGGTGGCATGGCGGCTTTCCAGCCAGGTTCCAGGTTCTCGCGTTCGTTGGCGACAAACCGGCCACCGGCAATTTCCAGTTCGATCCGGCGATCCGCGTAGCGATATGGGGGATAAAACTGCAGCAGATACTGCCGTGCAATCAGGCTGTAGAGCTGTTTTTCCGTCAGCGTCAGACGATCTGCTCCGGTGGTTTTTTCGGTCGGAATAATGGCGTGGTGGGCTTCGACCTTGCGGTCGTTCCAGGCTTTCGAGCGTAGCCCCAGATTGGCTCCCTGCACCACGCTGGCCAGCTCGGGCTGATGTTGCCCAATCGCCTGAATCACCGCTTCCCGGCGACTGTAGTGATCCATCGGCAAGTAACGGCAATCGGAACGGGGATAGGTGATCAGCTGATATTTTTCGTACAACGACTGGCAGCCGTCGAGCACGTGTTTGGCGCTCAGGCCAAAGGCTTTGGCAGCATCGATCTGCAGGGCCGACAAGTTGTAAGGCAAGGGCGCGGCTTGCTGTTTTTCCTTGCGATCCGTCGCAGTAACCCGCGCTTCCTGTTGCCGGATACGGGTGGCGACGTTGTTGGCCAGCCGGGGATTCAGTACCCGGCCTTCTTCGTCCTGATGACTGGCACAGGCATCACTGGGTTGCCAGCTGGCATAAAAGCACAGTGGCTGGTCGGCCTGCAGATGAATCGCCGCACAGACTTCATAAAAGGGCCGGGAGACAAATTGCCGGATTTCTTCATCCCGTCGTACCACCAGACCAAGAATCGGGGTTTGCACCCGACCGACCGACAGTACTTGTTTTAACCCTCCTTGCTGCCCCTTGAGGGTACAGGCCCGCGTCAGGTTGATGCCATACAGCCAGTCCGCCCGGCTGCGCGCCAGGGCCGAAGTCGACAGCGGTATAAACTCCTGGTTGGAACGCAGTTGCGTCAGCGCCCGGCTTACGGCCTTGGGGTTGAGATCACTGACCAGCAAACGTTGCATGTTCTGGCGCTTGGCACTCGGAACATTCAGGTAGCTGATCACTTCATCCACCAGCAGTTGTCCTTCGCGATCCGGGTCACCGGCGTGCACCAGCTGACTGGCTTCTTTTACCAGTTTGCGTAGCACCGTCAGTTGTTTGCGGGTCTGGCTTTTGGGTTGCAGTTGCCAGCTGTCAGGTACAATTGGCAAGACATCCAGCCGCCACTGTTTGAAGGCCGGGTTGTAGGCTTCAGGCTCGGCCTGTTCGAGCAAATGGCCGATACACCAGCTAACCACATCGCCATTGGCAGCGCGCACAAAGCCTTCACCTTTTTGGTGAGGCTTGGGCAGTACCGCCGCAATGGCGCGACCAAGGGAAGGTTTTTCAGCAATAAACAGGCGCATGGAATGTCTGTATAACTGGGATTTTGTACAGTATATCCAGACTGGGAACAAAAGAAACCGTCAGTACCAGGCGCTATCGCTGAACTGGCGGTATCTATGAGTTGGCAAAGAATGGCGCAACCAGCAGCAACCAGCAGCAACCAGCAGCGTTCCGGGCCTGTGCCCTGACTAGCCACAGGCCCACCGGGCAATCAGATACCCCAGTTCACATCATCGTCGTCATCGGTACAGTTACTACGGAAAGACGACAGGCTTGATCGACTGCATTCCAGATCGGTCACCACAATATCAATACCATCGTAATAACCTTCGATCAGCATCCAGTCATCATCGTCAATGGCATCGTTCAGATCACTACACTGACTGAAGCTGCTGCAATCCAGATCCGGGGCGCTGTCGTACAGGTCGATGGAACCGCCACTGCTTTCGGACAGTTCACTGCCACGCACAATCATCTTGAAATCGTAGCTGCTGCCGATGCGGTCATCCGGGCTGCTGTCATCCTCATCCAGTTCAACAGCGGTAATGCTGCCGCCATCACTGGTGGTCACCACCACATCAATATAAGGACGCTCACCCCATACCGGAGTAAAACCATCGATATCGTCTTCCAGTTGCAGCAGCTCGTATTCATCGGAGCTGTTTACCTTGTACAGCAGACACATGGCGGCATCGGCCAGACCACAGTCACTCTGGAACCAACCGATATACCAGGAGGCATCGCTGTCACCTTCGCACGTGCTGTCAAAGTCGTCTTCGGCGGCAGAGCACAGCACGTATTCCAGCGCAATGGTGCCTTCATCGTCGACACTGAACTCCAGCTGGGTTACATAGCTGTTGGCCACCGCAGCGGTCAGGTCATCACAGGCTTCGTTACAGGCAAAGTCGATCTCGCTGGCCAGCTCCCAGGTGGCGTCATCCAGTTCATACAGAATGCCAACGTCGGTGTATAACGATATGGAGAAGGTATCTTCGCTGTCATCAACCGCTTCGGTAGAAATAATGCTGTTGAAAACATAACTGCTGGGGTCGCCATCATCATCAAACGAGACGGTGACGTAGACTTCATAACGGTTGCCCCAGACGAAGTCATCAAAGCCGCTGAACGATTCCTCGACAACTTCCCAGCTGTCGCTGCTGTCTTCCCGAATGCGGAAGCAAAGCGAGGTGCTATCGGAGTCGCATTGCTCTTTGTAATAATCAACCAGCCGGGTTTCTACCTGGTCATCCCAGGTTCGCCCCAGCTCCAGGCAGCCTGACAGTGCCAGGGCCATCAGCGGCAATATCAACCGTATTATCCAACGCATAGGTTCAAATTCTCTGTCATCGGGTCAGTAACCAACGGAACAACCCGTTCAGTCAGGTTAGAGCGACCCCCGTTACGCCGGGGTCTTAACCATCAACCATCGGCCATATTTTGTTGCAGCAGAATCGGCATGGCGTAACCAGTCAGAACCTGCTTTTGTACGTCTTGTGCTTCGCCTTCAATCCGTTGCCACAAGGTATCCTGGATCTGGCGACTGCTGTCACCGGCCCGGGCCTGCAGATAGCAGGAAAAACGCTGCTGTAACAGGCGCACGGCGGCATGATGCACGGGCAGGATTTCGGTCATATCCCGGATCTGGCGATCAATCGCGGCCGCCATGGTTTCGGCACTGGCAAGATCGTCGTCACTCAGCGGTTGGCCAAAATCCACATGGATCGTGCCTTTCTGGCCCACGATACCGGTCAACAAACTACGGGTATCTTCCCCTTCTTCCTTGCTGTAACTGCCGTATTTCGCCCGAGCCACCAGCTCTCTGGCTTTCATCAGATCACAGGGGTCCCACTCGTATTGAATACACACAGGCACCGGACGCAAGGCCGACAGGGTCTCGGCAAAGGTTTCTTTATGTTCCCGGCCGTTTAATGCCAGCATTTTCAGTACCGCTTTGTCGGTCAGGTCGACGCCGTTTTTGGCGCGGCCTTCCCGCTGGGCAATCCAGACCGATTCACGCTGTGCCAGCGAATAGCGAATATAGCCCGACAATTGCTGCAGTGCCGTCAGCTTTTCGCGTTTATTGGTAATGTTTCGTCGAACAATGAAGGATTTATTAAGCCGCATCACGTCGGCAATATCCGGATGGCTGAGCAAATTATCACCAATCGCAATGCGACTGGTTGGCCAGCCGGCCTGATACAACGAGTAGTTGATCAGCGTTGGGTCCATGGCAATATCGCGATGATTGGAAATCCAGAGATGCCCCTGATCCGGAGACATGCTATCCAGCCCCCGTACCACAACGTCGGTGGTGGTTTTGGCCAGTAACCGCTCGACCCAGCCTTCCATCCACATCTGGAAGTCGTGCACGGTATTCACATTCGCCAACTGGCGATCCAGCAGGTAGCGCGCCACTGGCAGCAGCCACTCCCGCAACCAGTGCGGCAACATGGGCAGGCGGTATTTCAACAGCGCCCGGTGCAAGGTGTCGGATTGACTCACTCGCTCAAGTACAGCGGCAACTTCATCATCCTGGTAGGGGCGGATATCAGCGTAACGATCAGGCATTGGCTTATCTGGATTCAACAATGAAAGGCGCGGGGATGATGCCTGAACAAAGTGTTTCTGTTAAGGCACATTGCCGGATGTGGTACCGTTAAGCCCATAAAATTTCAGCTCAGTACACCGTACTGACGATTTTTGAGGAGATACCCGATGATTGAGCAGTGGCAACCGGCTTCCAGCCAAACCGGCACACCGGATTCCGACACGCTGCAGCAATTGCTTGCGGCTCTACCCACAGCCCAGGAAGCCACGGTCATTAACAGCGATCAACTGGACGCCGGGGCGCTGAAAACCGTGCAATCCTGGATCAAGCTGGATGAGGCGGCCTGGCAAGCGGCCCTGACGGCAATGGACACCGATCAGTTACTGCCACTGGCGGCTTTTTTTGCCAGCGCTGAACAACAATTGGAAGGCTGGCACTGCGGCAGCAGCAACCCGGCGATCTGGATCTTCCGTTATCTGAAAAAACAGGGTACCCCCGCCAGCAAGGAACAGGTCCGGGCGATCAAGGCTCTGACGGATAACCGCTATATCCCTCACGGCAGCGCACTCTGATACCAGGTCAGCCAACGCGGCCGGAGCAAGCCCCCGGAAGTACAAACCGGCGTTATGAATCCGGCGTTACCGCTGCCGGCCCCAGGTCGTTGTTCGACAGTGCCAGGAACATGGGCAACTCCCGGCGCAGATCTTCCAGCCGGACGGGCTTGGCCAGATAACCATTCATACCGGCGGCTTCGCACTCTTCTTTCCGGTCAACCATCACATCAGCAGACAACGCCACAATCAGTACCGCCGGAAGCTGCTGTTGCTGCTCACGCTGGCGAATTTCGCGACAGGCGGCGAGGCCGTCCAATACCGGCATATGACAGTCCATCAGGATCAGATCGAACTCTCCGCTGGCGCTTTTTTCCACGGCTTCGCGGCCATTGTTGGCCAAGGTGACAACGCAGCCGAGGTGTATCAGCATCTGGGAGGCGACCTTTTGGTTGACGCCATTGTCTTCTGCCAACAGTACCCGACAGTTTTTCAGCAGGGTGTTTTCTTCAGCAATCGCGATCCCCGTTCCCTGATAACGATTGGTGCGGGTAATCATCAATTGTGGTCGGGCGGGCTGCTGTAACAAACGTCCCAACAAATCACGCAGGTTGCTCTGACTGATTGGCCAGTCCCAGTGTGCACCCACACCTTGCGCCAGCAGTTCATCACGCCCCGTGGTCAGTACATCCATGGAGGACAGGGCCAATCGTATCGGTGTGTCGGCCAGCAGTTGACGCAGATAATCGTCACCTTCTTGCCAGGTGCGGTAGGCCATCACCAGAATGGTGGGTTGTGTTTCCTCCAGGGCAAGCAGCAAATCCGAGACCCGGTCAAACTCCCGGTACACCATGCCCAGTTGACGAGCAATAGACATCAGCAAGGTACGGTTCACTTGCAGCTCATCACAGACCCACAGGGTTTGTTCGCCCAACAACGGAATCGCACCGTCGTTTTCCAGCGCTGTTACAGCGACCGGCAAGGTCACGTCGAACCAGAAATTGGAACCGACACCAGGGGTGCTGACGACCCCGACATGCCCACCCATCAGCTGGGCCAGCCGCCGACAGATGCTTAACCCCAGCCCGGTACCACCGGCTTCAACTGAAATCCGGCCATGCACAAAGCTGTATTCCTCAAACAGAGCCACCACTTTGCTGGCGCTAATACCAATACCGGAATCCTCAACCGAAAATCTCAGCTGCACTTCACTCACCATGTTGCGGACTTTGACCACCCGCAGCAATACATGGCCGGACTCGGTGAATTTGATGGCGTTATTAAGATAATTCATCAGTACCTGACGAATCCGTACCGGGTCGCCGATCAACTGCGAGGGCAGTTTTTCATCCACAAACGATTGCATCACCAGCTGTTTTTCCTGTGCCCGGCAAGACACCATCTCCAACAGGCTTTGTACCAATTCCGGCAGGTCGAATACTTCAGCTTCAATACTGAGCTTGCCCGCATCGATTTTCGAAATATCGAGAATATCATTGATAATGGCCAGCAAATGCTCGGATGAGCTTTGGATAACCCGTTGAAATCCGCGCTGTTCTTCGTCGAGGTGGGTCTGTTCCATCAACGACACCATCCCCAGCAGGCCGGTCATCGGGGTGCGGATTTCGTGGCTCATATTGGCGAGGAAACGGCTCTTGGCCAGATTGGAACGATCGGCATAATCGCGGCTTTTCTCCAGCGACTGCCGTTGCCGGACCAGGTCTGATATATCATGAAAATACACTAGGGCTTCATCATCGTTTTGTGGATCGGCGGCTGTCTGTAGCTGCCAGCAATAAACCGGCCCCGAGGCTGATAGTACTTCCATCGTCATCTCTGCGCCGCTGGCATGTTTGTCCAGCACCTTGCGCAGAATCGCCAGCCAGGCTTCCCGATCGGACAAGGGAAGCCAGTTGGTCAGTTTTTTACCGCGACTCAAGGTTTGTCCAGCCAGAGTCCGGTTGGCCTCCAGCACGACGCCATCGGCATCGACGCGCACCAGCACATTGGGGGATTGCACCCACCACTGTTGCAGTTGTTGATTACACTGGGTCAGGTCATCCAGCTGTTGGTGCATACGGCTTTTTGCTCGCAGCAGCAACACCACCGCCAGTACCAACAGAACCAGGATGACCCATAATGCGATGTTGTTTTCTGAAAAAATATCTGCCATAGCCACCTTATTGAGCTATTGAGCTCTCCTTGCAAGCAGAACCAGCCCTTATCCGGTACACCCTGGGCTAGCATGACGAGTCATTCATATTCAGCAACTCAACGAAACGCTTCTGCTCTGTTGGCCAACACAGTCGGTGCCAGCCGTCATGGCTGTCATTCTCTGTGATATTGGCCCCTGCCACTATACACAATACTGCTTGCGACACGTTTTCGCGGCGAATCCTATCAACAGCAGCTATCCATACTTCACTGGAAAGCACCATAGCAGCCGGTATCTGCTCTGCATAGCAATAGCCAAACTGCATCGCATCAACAGCCACCTGTGGATCCCATCCCGCCCGCCGGGCGGCTGAAGCCAGTTCCGCCGCCATCACTTCCGGTTCTGCCAGGATCAGCAAGCCGCGGCTTTGATCCTGCAACTCATTCGGCACAGGCATCTCGTTACTCTGCAAAAACCGGACAAACCCGGCCACAGGAACACGATTATCACCTCGTCCCGGCAATTTGTAAGCCTCCAGATGACCGCGCTCGATCCAGCGGATAACCGTTCTGAAGTTGACGCCACAATATTTCGCCACTTCACCGGTCGTCAGTACCTGTTTTCCTCTCACAACATCACCCAACCAATAAATACATTGGTTTCAGTATAGATAGCCTTTGGCCATTGCAAGACTGAAACAGTATGCTGTCGCCAAGGCACCGGAGCGTGATAGTTGAAAGTGCACTCTTACACGATCAGCCCCAGGAAAGGAATAACAATGACGTTCAAGGTATTATTGGTTGGTAACGCAGCCGGTATTTTGCACTCAATTTCCAGATTACTACTCAGTGAACACATCGCAGTACAGACCACAACCGGTACAGCAGAAGCGCTTGATTATCTGGCCAGCTACCCAGTACACGTACTGATTATTGATTCCCAGACACCAGAGCTGGATGAACTGTCACTGTGCCAGCAAGCACGGCAGATCAGCCCTGGCAGCTATCGCATCCTGCTGACCAACCAACTGGATTCAGCGCGGCTGCGACAGGCACGCCAGCAAGGTGCCATCCATAAACTGATTGCCACACCCTGGAATAACCTGGTTCTGATACGTGATATTATCGAGGGCGCGCGACAGGCCAACCTGATGCAGCAGGCTCATTCTCTGCAGTCCGCCCTCAATACCCAGCAGCCCGTATTACTGACAGATCGCAACTGGGTTATTCGCCTTGCCAACCAACCAATCTGTGATGCCCTGCAGGTAAACGAAGAGCAACTGCTCGGCCGCAACCTGTTTACTGGCACGATAAGCCACATGCCGGTCGCTCTGGAAGCAGAAATCACCCGTCAAACCGAAGCCAACCAAACCTGGCTGGGTTACTTTAACCTGATAGTCCAGCAACGTCGTATCCAGCCCACCTGGATGGCGATAACCTCGATCAGTGATGACTTCCGGCTCTGTATCTGCAGCCTGCTCGATAGCGTGACCGAACGACACACCAATCCCGACAACGACACCCAGCGTTATGCCGGTCTGCACCAGCTGAATCAGATGGAGAGCTATCTGACCCAGTCCGATGGCATCACCTGTATCCTGCTGATCAGTTTCGATCCGGATCAGGTCTTTGATACTGGCTTGAGCCGCCTCTGTTACGAGCGCATTGCCGAAGCCACTACCTCACCGTCACCGATCTTCCAGCCAGCACATCATCTGTTTCTGGTTCCTGTTATCGCCGACCCTGCCAACCCCTGTACCCAGGGCCTGTGCCAAGCCATCGCCCAGGGGTTCCGCCAGCCGCTGTCGCATCAAGAGCAAGCCGTCATGCTCAGCCCCGACATTAATTGCAGCTGGGGACAATCAACACAACACACACCGGACGCAGCAACATCACTCAAACATATCCGCCAGCATCTGGGGCTGGAAGGCCCCGACACCCCGTCCCTCGAACAGGTACAACCGTACAAATCGGCTCTGTCCGCCACGACCTTGCCAACGCAACAGCGCCAGCAAAGTGATTTTCACGCTACCCCTATATTCGATTCCCAAGGCGCACTCGCCGGACTGGAGCTGCTGCCCGAATATATGGCCAAGCCCGATCTGTGTCACCGCTGGCTGGAAGATATGCACATCACCTGGCAGCAACATTTCCTCCAGCCGATGTACGTTATTCTCCGTGTCGCCGACCTTACCGATCACTGCAGGCAACACCTGACCAGCTGCCTGGCCGCATGGCCCCAGCAGGCCGGAAAGCCAGCCCCGGTCTGGTGTATTGTTCTGCCATGGACGCCAGAAGAACCAACCCCCAGGCTGGAGGAGGCATTGCGGCAACTGGATATACTGCTGATATTCGAAATCACGGACCCTCAACATCAACAACGCCTGCCTGGCTATCAGAGCCTCTCGGCCATGGATGTGGACGGTTTCAGCCTGCCTCCCTGCATGATCTCCCATGCCCGCCAGGCGTTACATCAAGGCCAGCCCTTACTGCAGCGGCTGCAGCAGGATGGCCTCATTATCTATGCCCATGGCATCGACTCGACCGAAGCACTGGCGGCAGCACATCAAAGCGGTATCGACTGGATGAGTGGTGATGCCCTGTCACGTAAAGTGAACGCCGCCCAACTGTACTGGTTTGCCATCAATGACTGATTTCTCATGTATGATGAGCGGCTAATCGGAGGAACCCCTGTGAACAAAGACCAAGCCTATCACCAGATTGCTCTGGCCTGCCTGAAATCCCTGCGCAACACCAGCGCCAGCAGCTCGGATGCCATCTCCGAGCTATACGGCACCATTGATGCTGCTTTCCAGCAACAATTTGCTCTGGTACTAACGGAACTGGAAGACAGCCGCGCGCGTCTTAACCGCATTAGTGAGCTGGATCCCGGCACCAGCACATTGGGCGATGCCCAGGCGATTGCCCAAAGCCGGGGCACATCACACTGACCACGGGCCTGAAGTCAGACTTCAGGCAACTCACCCAGATTGACCGCGACTTGTAGTAGGAGCAGGTATGTTATCGCCCCGTTACTGGATTTTTATTGTTATTGTTCTGGCCGCCATCGGATATTCCATGCTCAAACCCGCTTCTGCTCCACCGTCTGCCGTCGTCTCTGACTGCAATGACGCCACTCCCTGGAACTGCCGGGAAGACGGGGACACCAGTCCTATTGTCAGCCCGTCAGACCCGTTCAAATATGAATACGTCCAGCTCGACAATGGCCTGCGTGTCCTGCTGGTATCCACGCCCGGTACCGACAAGGCCGCCGCCGCCATGACCGTCGCCACCGGCAGTGGTGACGACCCTGACGGTCGCGAAGGTCTGGCGCATTTCCTGGAGCACATGCTGTTCCTGGGCACCGAGCCTTACCCGGAAGCAGGTGAATACCAGGCCTTTATCAGCCGCCACGGTGGCAGCCACAATGCCTTCACCGCTCATCAGCAAACCACCTACTTTTTCTCTATCGACAACGACGCCATGAGTGGTGCGCTGGATCGTTTTGCGCCATTTTTTATATCCCCAAGCTTTGACGAAGCCTATGTCGATCGTGAGAAAAACGCCGTTCATGCCGAATACAGCGCCAAGATAAAAGACGATTTCCGCCGTATTTTCTCGGCTGAAAAACAGGCCATGAACCCGGCCCACCCTTATGCTGGTTTTGCGACCGGCAATCTCGACACCCTGTCAGATCGCCCTGACCGCAAAATTCGTGATGACCTGATCGAGTTTTACCAACAGCATTACAGCGCCGACCAGATGACCCTGGTACTGGCAGGCAACTACCCGCTACAACAGCTGCAGGACTGGGCCAAAAACCACTTCAGCACCGTCCCCAAGCGCGATATCCAGCTCGCCGACTCACGGCCGCCGATGTTTGTACCGGAACAGTTACCGCTCGACGTCAATATCGAGCCGGTGAAAGAAATCCGCCGGTTACAATTTACCTTCCCGATGCCAGAAACCCAGTCGCTGTATCAATACAAACCGCTGCAGCTACTGTCCAACCTGATTGGCCATGAAGGCGAAGGCAGCATCCTCGCCTTATTGAAAGAAAAAGGCTGGGCTGAAGGCCTCAGTGCCGGACGCTCCATCAGCACCCGGTTTGAATCCAACCTGGTCGTCCAGATTGAGCTGACCCGCAGCGGCCTGCTGCATGTCGACAACATCACGCAAATACTCGAACACTACGTTGACCTGCTGAAAGCGCAGCCGATTCCTGCCTACCTGATGACCGAACAGCAGCAACTGAGCGAAATGTCATTCCGCTTCCAGCAACATGGCCGCCTGTCAGACTACGCCGTACGCCTGAGCAGCAATCTGCAGGTTTACCCGCCCGAACAAGTGATCCATGGTGATTATTTATGGCGGCCTATCGCGCAACCCGAACTTGCTCCTTTCCTCGATGCACTGAACATGGATAACGTCTTGCGTACCCTGATTGCCCCTGGCGTTACCACCGAGATGGTCGACCCCTGGTACAACACCCCGATGCGTATTCGTCCATCCAACTATCGCGCAACCGACGTCGCGACCGATGGTCTTGAGCAGCTTCACCTGCCAGCGCCCAACCCCTTTATCCCGCAAGACTTCAGCCTCAACAGCGAAGCAGAACAAACCGTACCCGAAATACTGATCGACCAGCCCGGACAACAGCTCTGGTATTACCCGGAACACGAGTTCCTGCAACCACGCAGCCGCATTACCCTGGAGCTGCAACACGCCGATATCGCCACCCCACGCGGCATGGTATTGGCCCAGCTGTATACCCGCGCCGTGAATGAAGCCCTGAACACCTACAGTTACCCGGCACATCTGGCCGGACTGAGCTATGGCCTCAGTGCCAACACTCGCGGTCTGCAACTGATGCTGTCCGGCTACCAGGATAAACTGCCCGAGCTGCTCAAACGGGTACTCGAAGGCATGCAACAGGTCAATATCAGCGATGACCAGTTCCAGCGCTATCAAGCCTCGCTGCAGCGTAATCTGGAAAACCAGCTCAAGGCCAAGCCCTACGAACGCGGCATCGCCGAGCTGAAACGCCAGATTTACTCCCCCAGCTTTAACGAACAGCAACTGCTGGCTGAACTGGGCTCCATCAGTCGCGCCGATGTCGAAGCCTTCGCCAACGCCCTGAAAGGCCAGACCGCCACCCGTATGTACATCCACGGCAGCATGAGCAAGGCCGACGCCGAAGCCGTCGCCCACCAGGTAGCCGAAGTCTACCCGGCCAATCCAGAGCAACAGTCCGAGCTGTCCGTACTCAAGCTCCCGGCGGGTAAATTCCAGCAGTCGCTCGATCTCGATCACAAAGACAAGGTCATGGTGCTGTACCTGCAGGGACAAGACACCAGCGATCACAACCGTGCCCGCATCGCCCTGCTCGGCCAGATGATCAGCGCCCCGTATTACCAGTACATGCGCACCGAACAGCAGCTGGGTTACATCGTCTTTGCCACCGTTTATCCACAGCGCAGCGTGCCCGGACTGGTCTTTATCGTACAATCACCGGAGCACTCCCCCAGCGACCTGCTCAGCCACAGCCAGACCTTCTGGAACAGCTATCAAGACTCGCTGGCCAATATGAGTGATGATGAATTTGCCGCCTTCAAAGACGGCCTGATCAACCTGTTGCTGCAACCGGCTCGCAACATGAGCGAAAAAGCCGACCTGTTCTGGCGTGATATTGACCTGCAGCGCACCGGTTTTGATACCAGCCGCGCCATTGCCAGCGAAGTCGAATCCCTGACACTGGCAGAAATCCAGGCGCTGTATCAGCGCCTGATTTTACAGGCCGAGGTTCCTTGGTTACTGTTTACCCAGGGCGACCCTGTGCCAGACTGGCAACCCATCAACCGCCTGCCGCGTGAGCAAATGACACCGTTTGAACTGCCGCGCTAACCGGTACACCACACGAGGCCTGGCCATTCTGGCCAGCGCCTGGGGGAGAACATCATGAAAACCTGGCAAAATCTGGACGAACTGACTCTGACCAACCATTACGCCGACCTGCCGGCATCCTGGTATCACGCCATCGAACCAACCCCCTTGCCGAACCCCCGCATTATCAGTGTTAACTCGATGGTCGCCGAACAACTTCAGATCAACCCCTGCAGCCTCGACCCACAAGCGCTGGCAGACTGGCTCGGTGGCCACTCCTTGCCACCAGGCGCCAAACCACTGGCCATGAAATACAGCGGCCACCAGTTTGGCGTCTACAACCCGCAACTGGGTGATGGCCGCGGTCTACTGCTGGGCGAACTGCCCGTCGATGGCGACTACTGGGACCTGCATCTCAAGGGTGCCGGGCAAACCCGCTACTCCCGCATGGGCGATGGCCGGGCGGTCTTACGCTCCAGCCTGCGGGAATACCTGATTGGCGAAGCACTCACACACCTCGGCATCCCCTCTACCCGGGCCTTGGCGGTCTGTGTCAGCAGCCAGAAGATCCAGCGCGAACGGGTCGAACTGGCGGCAACAATCTTACGGGTCAGCCGTTGCCATATCCGTTTTGGTCACTTCGAACACCTGTATTACACCCGCCAGTTTGATGGCCTGAAACAACTGGCCGACTATTGCCTCGCCCGGTATTACCCCGACTGCCAATCGGCCGAAAACCCTTACCTGGCCATGTTTCTGCAAATCAGCCAACGCAGCGCCGAGATGGTCGCCGGTTGGCAAGCCTATGGTTTTTTGCACGGCGTAATGAATACCGACAACATGTCGATTCTGGGCGAAACCTTTGATCACGGCCCTTTTGCGTTTATCGATCGCTGGCAAGAAAACGCCGTCTATAACCACACCGACCAGGAAGGCCGTTACGCCTTCGACCAGCAGCCCGGTATTATCCAATGGAACCTGTCTGCACTGGGGCAGGCACTGACACCACTGGTGCCAATCGACGACCTGAAAGACGCACTGGAACAGTTCACTGGTTATTATGAAACAGCCTATCGGCAACGCATGTCTGCCCGCCTCGGACTGGCGACTCCCCAGCCAGGGGATGACGAGCTGATTCAACGCTGGCGCAACCTGCTGGCCCAGCATCAGGCTGATTACAACCCGCTCTACCGGGCCTTGTCAGAAGCCCAGCAAGATGACGAAGGCCAACCCGGCCTGAACCATCTCGACCTCGCCCCCTGGCAAATCATGCTCAACGACTGGCTGCCGCAATACCGCCAACGGCTGCAACAGGAAAGCCGCCATGCCGCCGACCGGCGCAGCGCCATGCTGGCCGTTAACCCGGCCTATACCCTGCGGACCCATGTTGCCCAGCACCTGATCGATCGTGCTGAAGAAGGGGATTACCAGCCGCTCAATGACTGGCTCGCCATTTTGCAGAACCCGTTTGATGAACACCCTGGTTTTGAGCAATGGCGTCGTGCCCCGGACACCAAAGGACTGGTGATGTTGAGCTGCTCGTCGTAAAGCGCAACCAGTGGTGAGTGGTAATAGCGCTAGGCCGTGATGCTGCTGGGCCGTGCTGACCCAGCCAATCAGACGACGATCACCTTAAAAACCGGCGCATTAAAAAACGTGTAAAAGAACCTATAAAAAGACGAATAAAAGGACGAATAAAAGGACAGCGGGATTTAAAGGATTAAGAGTTATCCACCCTGTAGTTTTGTTATACCATAACAAAACTACAGGAGAGCCAACCCATGAAACCACACCTACATTATGCCGCCGGGATACTGCTGACCACCACCTGGCTGACGCACGCGGCCCCCGCCCACCAACATGGCGTCGCGACCCTGCAAGTCGCCCTGTCCGACACCAGGCTGCAAGTTGAATTACATTCACCCTTGATGAACCTCGCCGGATTTGAAGGTCGCGCCAATACCGAAGAGCAGCGCCAGGCTCTGGCTAACGTCAAGCAGCGTTTTACTTCGGAAATGATTCAGGCTCCTCAGTGCCAGTTGCAACAGGCGTCGTTTGATTGGCCAGACCATGACGGGTATGACCACGATGAGCATGACCACGATGAGCATGACCATGATGAACATGACCACGACGAACATGACCACGACGAACATGACCACGATGAGCATGACCACGATGAGCATGACCACGATGAGCATGACGAACATGACCACGACGAACATGACCACGATGAACACGGCCATAGCGATCTGACCGTCGTCTGGGACTTCCAATGCCCCTCAACCGGAGCCATCACCCTGGACTCCCAACTGATCACCACTTTCCCCGGTATCGAAACACTGCAGCTGCTGTGGATAACCGAACAGCAACAAGGCGCAGACAGCTTCGATAGCGACCAGCCCATCCTGCTGCCACGGCCCTGAATCCGGCTACCCGCCTGATCATCAGCTGACGCCATCGTCCTCGGTGGCTCTGGTGTCAGCTCTGCTCCTCACCCTGAAAATTACCAGCCATCAAGCGAGCAAGCCGCTGGAATTCAGCCCTTTCTGAGGGCTGAAGACCTTTGGTCATGCGCTGCACAATGCATTCATCCATACGATTGAGCTCCTCCACAACCGCAACCCCTCTCTCGGTCGTCAGCAGATACTGACTGCGTTTGTCATTGGGGTTGGGCGCTTTACTGATCAGCTCTTGATCTATCAGAGCATTAATCAGCCGCGTTACCTGAGCCTTGTCCCGCCCCAGAAAGCTGGCAATATCAATCGCCGTGCAAGGCTGTTTTCTGTCAATAATCTTGATCACCCGGAGGTGCATCGGTGTGACTTCCAGATCGAGTTGTTCCGCCTGCTGGTGCAGCTGGCGTTTTACGGCGAGCATCAGATGGAAAAGACTCTCCAATAAATATTCTTCCGACAAATGTTCTTCTGACACCAGAAAACTCCTGACAAGCAGCTAAAAAGTAGTTGACAAAATCAACCAAAAAGACCAATATGGTTGCCATTATCAACTACATTGAAACTGGCTTCAAGCCAGGAGACCACCATGAATACACGAACGGCACCCGACTCTCTGGCAGCAGCACCTGAAAAAACGCTCCTGCTGTACAAGATACTGACAGTCCTGGCCATCATGAGTGTGATTGGCGGCTCACTGACAGCGGTCATGACTTATATGAACGTCGGTTATTCCGATGACTTTCTGGCCGCCTGGCGAGGGGCTTTTCTCTCAGCGCTGGTCATTATGCCAGTAGGTATTCTGCTGATGGGCTTGGTCAGCAAGCTGATTGGGCTATGGCTGCCCAACAAGACGGAATTAACACGCAACCTGCTCGCCGGAAGCATCATGGCCTGCCTGATGGAATCCATCCTGGCCTTCAGTACTGCTGTCAATACGACTGGTTTTGCGGATAACGAAGCATTGCTGCATGGCTGGCTCGACGGTTTTCTCGCCGCCCTGCCTTTGGGGCTGGTATTGATGTTGATGATGTCGCTGACGATCAAACCCAAACTTGAACGCTTTCTGAAAAGCTAGATCTGGCATCCGATCCGGCCACAAGCCCTGAACCATCAGGGCTGCCATCGACAACCACAATTCAACTCTTGTTTATTCATCTGTTCATCGGAATCATGACCATGAAAGCAGCGCACCAGTACCGTATACGCATTGATCACATCAGCCCGGACGGTTCAGACACCGCCGGACAAGCGTTCGAATTTACCTTTGCCAGCCATGATGAGTTATTGACGATTATCGACACACTGCAGCACCGATCCGATATCAGCCCGCAACAAGCAGCGCCTTTGGGGCTGGGCATCAAGCTGTTTGGCAGCGTTATGATGAAACATCGCTCCGAGCCACTGTTTGCCGACCTTTGGCCGCACTTTTCAGGCTTTATGAAAAATCTGAAAAAGCAACCACGCTAGTCATAATACAACTCGCGCTTTTCCAACTGGAGAGAATAGGCCGACTGGCCCAAACCATTGACGTTTTGCTCCAGGAACAGAACACCTTCCAGCCAGACCGGGTCGTAAATCGATTCCAGCACAAATCCGTCTTCCACCTCGACATGGACAATCTGGTTCGGTGGTGGGGGTGGGACATGAATACAGGCACCAAAAAACGGTACCAGGAAAAATTCGATCACCCGTTGTTGGTCATCAAAATTGATCGGCACAATAAAACCCGGTATCCGTACCCTGACACCATTCAACTCTGCACGCGTGCGGGTCGACTCCAGTGCCGCCTGATAACGCTGCATCTGGGCGGCGTCTTCCAGTGAGGTGTCGCTGGTAATCTGGCTGGCCAGTCCGCTTGCCATATCATCTGCCGCCGATCCTTCCACAATACCGTCGAGTATCGCCGGGCGGTCCATCAAGGCTGCCAAATCATCCTCGGGCAGTAGATCGATCCACTCCACTTCGCGGAGCTCCTGGCTAACGGCTTGCACCACGGGTGTTGCAGAAGCGGGAGATGAATCAGAGCACCCAGCCATAAAGAGCAGTAATAGCAAACTGCCGGATAACAAACCTGTATTCATAGTCAGTACTCAGTACTCTGAAGAATTAATGCTCTTTGCTTGTTACTATATAACAAACCACAAACCCCAGAGAAACCTATGCTGGCAATTGAGTTACGGGACGTTGAATTCCACTACCCATCCGCCCCGCCAGAGCATGCTTTACACATTCCCCATTGGCAGGTTGATCATGGCCAACGACTGTTTTTGCACGGTCGTTCTGGCAGCGGTAAAACCACGCTATTGCGTCTGTTAACCGGCATGATGTTACCGCAACAAGGCCAGATACGCATCCTGGGAGAAGACATCCAGACCATGTCGGCTTCGCAGCGGGACAGTTTCCGGGCACGCCATATTGGCCAGATTTCGCAGCAGTTTTATCTGCTGCCGTATTTGTCCGTTGCTGACAATATTCGCCTGGCGGCGGTACTGGCCAAAAAATCCAGCGCCGCGCTGGATAACAACATTTACCAGTTGCTAGAAAAACTGGACATGCCCGCCAACCTGTTCCATCAGACCGCAGGCCGTCTCAGTCAAGGTCAACAACAACGGGTGGCCATAGCCCGCGCCTTGATCAACCAGCCACTGCTGCTGTTTGCCGATGAACCCACCTCGGCGCTGGATGAGGATTCTGCCGCTGCTTTTATTCGCTTGTTGCTGCAAAACCTGACCCCCGACACCACCCTGATCATGATCAGCCACGACCACCGACAGGCCGACTGGTTTGATCAATCGGTTGCCTTGCAGGATCTTACTGTCGTTAGAGAGGATATTTGAGATGTTATGGCGTATTGCTCGCTTGAGCCTCTGGCATCGGCGCATCACCATCGGCCTGATTGTGTTGGCACTGACCCTGGCGTTTGCCGTCTTGCTGGCGGTGGAACATATTCGCCACGAGGTGCGCGATACCTTTACCGGCACCGTCTCCGGGGTGGATCTGATCGTGGGTGCCCGTACCGGCTCCAGCAACCTGCTGCTGTACTCCCTGTTTGGTATCGGCAGCCCGACCCGCAACATGAGCTGGGACAGTGTTGAAACAATCAGGCAACAGCCTGCGGTTGATTGGGTCGTGCCCTTGTCGATGGGAGATTCTCATCGGGGCTTTCGCGTACTGGCCACCAGCAGTGACTTTTTCACACACTTTCATTATGGCCAGAAACACCCGCTACAGTGGCAGCATGGGCAAGGCTTTGCCACGGCCAGCGATGTGGTCATTGGCTCATCGGTGGCGCAACAACTGGGCTATGACCTCGGCGACAGTCTGGTGCTGGCTCATGGCCAGGGGCGAACCAGTTTCAGCCGCCATACCGACCATCCGTTTACCATTACCGGGGTGCTGCAACCCACCGGCACTCCCATTGACCAGACCTTGCTGATTGGCCTTGATGCCATGGACCTGATTCATGGTGGCAAACCGGGCGCACACCCTGAGTCCATCAGCGCCCTGCTGGTTGGCCTCAACAGCCGCATCCAGACCTTTACCTTGCAACGCCAGATCAACGAATTTGACGACGAAGCCCTGCTGGCCATTTTGCCTGGCGTCGAATTGTCCTTGCTGTGGGAAAACCTGGGCTGGATCGAAACCAGCTTGAGGTCGATTGCCGCGCTGGTGTTGCTGTCGTCCATGCTGGGCATGATTACCCTGCTGCTGGTGTCAATCCAGCAACGGCAACAGGAGCTTGGCACGCTACGTTCACTGGGGGCTGGCCCCTGGTTCGTATTTGCGCTGATTGAAATCGAAGTATTGCTGATTACCGCCAGCGCCTTGCTGTTGGCATTGCTGACAACCCAGCTGGGCCTGCTGGCCGCTGGTCAATGGCTGGCTCATATCACAGGTATCCAGCTGACCTTGCTGAAAATCGATGCCCGGTTACTGGGCTGGCTGGGATTGTTGCTGCTGATTTCCCTGCTCGCGGCAGTGATACCGGCTTGGCTTGCCAGTCGTCGTTCCTTGCTGCAGCAGTTACACAGTGAGTCGCATTAACAGAGGAAACGGATAATTCTCCGGGCGGTTGGTGGCAAGCCATCACCGCCCGTGCCCATCGAACAACCTGACCACCGGTATCCACAAACTGCCACCCACAAACCGGTATTCGCAAACCACTATTCATGCCAGCCAAGTACTTGCCAGAACACAATACAATGCTGGTATCTTCGTCTTGCGTGGCTATTTCTGGCACCTATCTATCGAACCAAGCCGCGGCGTTATTACAAACCATATCATGGACACCAAGATGCATATCAAACACCCGTTAGTTATTATTTTTTCATTGGCCAGTCTGAGTGGCTGCGCTACCGCAGACACCTATTCCGGCTCCGGCACTGTCATTCAGGGCGCAGCCACGGTCGAGCAGAACAACCTGTTTAGCTGCGAACGAGGCCGTTCACGCCTGTCTCCGGTTGGTATCAAGTCCAGCGGTCAAAAACAGTTCGTTGTGCCCGCCGAAGTCCAGTATGACGAACGCTACTTTGCTGCCGATCTTTATAATGAATGTTCCGGCGTCACACCGCGTTCATTGGCCGAGCTGTCCGTTGAGGATGTGGCCGTTGTCAGCATTGATCCGGACGGCGAGGTCGTGACCGGTTACATTTTTGCCGACAACTATTTTGAACTCTATGTGAATGGCCAACTGGTGGCGGTTGATCCGGTGCCCTTTACCCCCTTTAACGCCAATATCGTTCGCTTCAAGGTCAGCAAACCCTATGAGCTTGCGATCAAGCTGGTCGATTGGGAAGAACATGCCGGACTCGGCAGTGAGAGCAATCGTGGCAAACCCTTTCATCCCGGGGATGGCGGATTTATTGCCAGCTTTTCCGATGGCACCCTAACCGGCCCCGACTGGTATGCCCAGACTTATTACACAGCACCGGTTTTTGATCTGAGCTGCCTTGAAGAGATCGGCTCCCGCCGTGTATCAGAACGCTGCAGCACCGCTAGCAGGGATAACGCCCGTGGCGCCTATTCTGTCCACTGGGATATCCCAACCGATTGGCAAACCAGCCAGGAATATCGGACATGGCCCGCGGCAACCACCTATTCCGAAGACGAAATAGGGGTAAACAACAAAAAAGCCTATATGAATTTCCGCGAGAAATTTGGCGCAGCGGGGGCCAGCTTTATCTGGTCTGACAATGTCGTGCTGGATAACCTGGTGCTGTTGCGGCATCGCGTCGAGTAAGCACCCGGTTGCCCCTGCATTGCCACCAGGTCCCCAATCAACCCCTGCTTCCGCAGGGATTAACGCTCAGGCAGCGGCAAAATCGATACTGAAAAACAACCGGCTATCGCCTTCGCTCACCACGGGAGAGCGGTGGATCAGACCTCGTCCTTCGTTACCTTCCCAGCCTTCACCCTTGAGCAGCGCCATATCGCCGCACGACAACTGCTGGATCGCTTCGGGTATCTGGCATGGGTCGCGGGGATTACCTCCCAATGCCTGCCGGTCAGCGCCGTATTCGGCCAGCCATTCCGTACCCGGGCCATACAAGCTGGCTACCAGGCGCGCTGGCACATGGTCGACATGGAAGCGGGGGCACATGGCCTGCTGCAACGACACCAGACGAACATACATCGCCGGAGGCTCAAACAGTGCCGCAAAAATACCAATATGCTGGCTCAACCAGCGGGCCAGTACATCGGCGTGCTGCAAGGTGGTCGGCAAGCCGCTGTTCAGCCCTTGCACCAGCTCCGCTTCGGTACCCGATAACGCCAGCCGGAAACCCGGCTGGGTCAGTGCCAGATACTGACAATCTGCTCGTAACTGTTGTCGCTCCAGCTCAGAAAAACCTTCATGTGCCGACTCAGGCAGAATGGCGATATTGATGTCCGCTTCATACAGGCGCTGCAGTTCAACAATATGGTCCACGGTCAGGCTGCGCAGCAGCGGTGTTTCGGTTTCCGGGGTTCTGTCTGCCACTATCATCCGCCAAACTCCCACTCAGGAAAGGGATCATCCATCAGGCTCCACAGCTGTCGACCGGCGGCCAGCTCCTCATCGTTCAACAAACAGGCATCCAGCTCGGCTCGTACTGTTTCTTCTGCCATTCCCTGACCAATAAACACCAGCTCCTGACGCATATCACCAAACGGTTCAACCCAGTATTCACTGATAAAATCCAGAAACTCCTCATCCTCTGGCCAGTCTTGCTGCGGGATTGATTTCCAGAAACGCCCGGCACCGCCGTGATGGGCAATGCCCCCGGCCTGGCTCCACTGACCGGCAAACTCAGGCCGGCTGGCCAACCAGAAATAACCTTTTGAACGCACCAGACGGCCCTGTCGAGCAGTCCAGTCCTGATGCAAAAAATCATAAAACTTGCGCGGGTGAAACGGCCGTCTGGCCCGATAGGCAAACGAGGCGATGCCGTATTCTTCAGTTTCCGGCACGTGTTCGCCACGTAATTCCTTGAGCCAGCCCGGAGCCTGACTGGCCTGGTCAAAATCAAAAGCGCCGGTACCCAATACCGCTTCCAGAGGCACCTGGCCATGCTGGATCGGAATCTTGTCCGCCTCTGGATTCAGTGCGTCCAGAATGCCAAACAGACGCTGTAATTGCTCGCCATCAACCAGATCGGTTTTGCTGATCAGGATACGGTTACAGAATTCGACCTGATCCACTAACAGATCGGCCACGTTACGCTCATCGTCTTCACCGAGCGATTCGCCACTTTCCTGCAAACCTTTGGCAGCATCGTAGTCTTGCAGGAAGTTCACCGCATCGACCACCGTTACCAGAGTATCGAGACGCGCCACATCAGCCAGCGAACGGCCGTCTTCATCGGCAAAGGTAAAGGTCTCAGCCACCGGTAACGGCTCGGAAATACCCGTGGATTCAATCAGCAGATAATCAAAGCGGCCTTCTTCCGCCAGCTTGCGAATTTCAATCAACAGGTCTTCGCGCAGCGTGCAGCAAATGCAGCCATTACTCATTTCGACCAGCTTTTCTTCAGCGCGATTCAGGCTCACTTGCTGGCCTACCGCCATGGCATCGATATTGATTTCACTCATATCATTGACGATCACGGCAACGCGTAAATTATCGCGATTATTCAAAATATGATTCAGCACCGTCGTTTTACCGGCCCCCAGAAAACCGGACAACAAGGTGACCGGTAACGGCTCAAAGTGCTTTGCAGACATAGTGGTGTTCCTCTTCATCAGGCAAGAGAACGCCCGCCGACCGCTAAATTTGCTGTCAGTTCTTGACGCTTCCCGCCTTTGTTATGTTATAACAACGCAAAATTTAAACAACCAAGGACTTCAATCCATGTTTGCTCAGCGGAATCGCAAGATACTTTTTCTGGCTATCACCAGTGCGCTGCTCAGTGCCTGTGGCAGCTCGGATGACAGCTCATCCAGTTCAGATGACCACGACCACAGCGATGAATACGGCCAGCGTCTGGTCATGGCTGAACAGACCAGCCAGGATATTTCCGTATATGATCGGGATGAAGCCAGCGTCAGTTTGGTTGGTCAGGCAGCGGCCACAGCCGGACAACTGTTAAAATCCGATGATGGCCTGAGCGCTGCTCTGGTTACGGCTTCTGGCGTGCAATTTATCAGCAGTGGTCTGGACACTGAGCCAGAAACTGACCCCGTCTTTCTGGATGCCCTGACCGTCACGCAAGATGACCCACAAATGGTCATGACAGAAAACCACTTTGCCCTGCTGCAAGACGGCGTTACCGAATTCTACCCGGCTGAAGACCTGACAAGCGCCAACGGCCCGGAAGAAGACTTTACTCTGGTTGATATTACCCAGACCTTTCCGGCACTGATTCTGGATGAAGGCGAAAGCCTGTATGCCGCCTTCTATAACGATCAGGTGCACCTTTACAGCGACGGCGAGATACTGAGCAGCCATACCTGTACATCACCTTCTGCCGCCATGCAGAACGACGAACTGGTATTGATCCAGTGTGATGAAGCCTTGCGTTACGTGGTCGTGGACGAAGACGACAGCGACGTCCATACCGCCTACAGCGGCACTACCTTCACCGGCGAAACCGTCAGCGGCTGGAACAGCGGTGGTGACTATATCTTGCTGTACAGCACCGATAGCAACACCGTTTCGATGGTTTATCCTCACGGCGACCACACCCACAGCAGCGATCCCGGGTTCAGCCTGGAAGAAGGCCAGAACATTTGTGCTGCTGCCCTCAACGACGAAGCTACTGCCGTTATCGCGGTATATGACGACGCCACTGCCGAAGTGCTTGACCTGAGTGATAGCGGTCTGGACCCAGCCAGTATCAGCCTCAGCGAAGTCGATAGCGCCAGCTTCAGCTGCGATGATATACAATTGGCTGCTGGCAGCTCGGCCTTCATGATCACCGATAACAGCGGCGGTCATCTGTACACGGTTGACTCCCATGACGGTGGTGCCTGGCATTTACATGGCAGTGCACTGGCACTCTCCAGCGGCATTGCAATCCAGTCTACCGTGATGCTGGAAGCGGATGACGACGATGAAGATGATGACGACGACGACCATGACCATTAACAGGCGAGGCACCACCGGAAACGGTGGCGCCTCGGCAGATACCTCTGCCAACCCTCCCCTGACCCGCAAGCGGTCGGGGGGTGTATTACCACGGCCAATGGCAACCGCCATTGGCTTGCCATTACTAATACTCGCCACCCTGTCCCACGCAGAGACGACAAGCGCCGATACAGGCGCTTCAGACAACACAGAAAGCAACCAGGAAGACTGGCTCGACCTCGGAGAAATTCGCGTCACCGCCCCGGAACAAACCCCATCCGAAGCCGCCACCCAGGTTCTCGATCAACAGTCGATTCAGGGTAACCGCAGCCAGTCACTGGGGGCCTTGCTGGAGTCCATGCCCGGCGTCAGCAACGCCTCGTTTGGCCAGGGCGTTGCCCGTCCGGTCGTACGCGGATTATCCGGCAACCGGGTACAAATCCTGACCAATGGCGCAGACAGCGCGGATCTCTCCGCCATGAGTTCCGACCATGCCCCAATGGCCGACCTCGCCGCCGCAAACCAGGTTGAGCTGGTGCGAGGCCCGGCTGCTTTTCGCTTCGGCAGCGGTATCCTTGGCGGCATTGTTAACGTCCAGGACCAGCGTATTCACGACACCGAACTGGATGGCATCAACGGTGAAGTCACTCTGGGATATTCCAGCAATGATCAGGGCTGGACTCGTATTGCCCGGCTTGATGCCGGTAATGGCCAGACCATTGTGCATATCGATGGCTTTGACCGTGAAGGCAATAATTATCATGCAGGTGCGAATGGCGCACAGAGCGGCGACCGCACTGGCGAAATTCTCAACAGCGACACCAGCAGCCAGGGCATGGCACTGGGCCTGAGCCGGATCTTCGACAATTACGGCTACATTGGTCTCAGTATCAGCAACCTCAGCAGCGACTACGCCGTCCCTAACGAAGACAACGATGACACTCGGGTCGCTCCTGACCAGACGCGCTACGACCTGCGCGCAGAACTCCCCCTCAATAGCAGTTGGGCCGAGGCCTGGCGATTACAACTGGGCTGGAGTGATTACGAACACGATGAATTGACAGACGACCTGGTGGTCGGCTTGTTTATTCAGGAATTCCGGGAATGGCGCACCGAACTGGACTACCAGACCGAGTCTGGCTGGGTCGGCACCCTGGGTATCGGCAGCAACCAGCGTAATTTTGAACTGTGCCATGACCATTCCGGTTGCGAACAGATTGCCGACCACAGTGATGAAGATTGGGATGGCACCCAAGGGTCTGACTTCACTCTCTACGAAGGCTATAAATTTGCCCACGACACGCCCATGCCGGCGACCGTCAATCGCGATATCATCGGTTTCTGGCATGCCGACCAACAGCTGATCTTTGGCCAACTGTCTCTCGGTGGCCGTATTGAACAACGCCAGATTGAGGCAGATGAAACCGTTATCAGTGCCAGCTTCCGCCAGGATGAGTCGTATTACAAAACCCGTCAGTACACACCCGTGTCACTGTCCGCCAGCCTCACTTACGACCTGAACGACGTCAGCCAGATGATCGCCACGCTCTCACGCCTGCAGCGGGCACCCACCACCGACGAGCTGTACTGGAATGGTGACCATCATGCCACTTTCTCCTTTCAGCTGGATAACCCCGACCTCAAGCTGGAAACCGCCCGGGCGCTGGATATCAGCTGGCAAAGTTACCCCGATGCCAACGCCAGCCAATGGCGTATCAGTGGTTACTTTTACGACTATCAGGACTACATCTATAACGACCTGAAAGAGTTTACCGACCCTTACCACGGCAACCGGGTGTACCGTCATGAACAGACCGATGCCCGCCTGGCCGGTGTCGATGCCACCTGGGTACACCCGATCAACGAGCAATGGGGGCTGGATATGGGAGCTTCCCTGACCCGCGGCTGGCTGGTGCAATCTGGCGACGACCTGCCACGTATGCCAGCAGACAACCTGATGCTGGCCATCAATCACCAGCACAACACCACCCGGCTACGAGCTGAAGTGTTCTACCACGCTCGTCAGACACGCGTCACCGCGGCAGAAACCATCAGCCCGGACTGGTATCAGCTGAATCTCTCCGCACGGACAGAAATCCGGTTTGCCAACCAAACGTTGCGACTGGATGCCCAACTGCGCAACCTCACCGACCAATACGGCGAACAGCACACCTCCTATCTCAAGGAGTACGCTCCCGTCATGGGACGTAACCTGTTGCTGGAACTGCAATGGCCCTTTGGTAATGGCTAACATGAGAGAGGGTAAATACGAGAGTGGATGATTAAAACAGGGCGTGGAGACACGCCCTGCCAACTGCCCGGCTGTTACCCGGCTGTTGGACTGTTGAATGCTGGCATCGAAACCCTGGATCCTGTTGGCTAATCGGTCTTGACCGCCGACAACGGCTCCGGCCGACGCCATAACCAGATCAGCACCAGCGCCATACTGGTATCTGCCAGAACAATAATCCAGATCGGCAGATGCAGCAGACACATCACCAACGCCGATAAGAACATACTGACCGTCGCTGCATACTTGGCAGAACGAGGCATAGAGCCACCATCCCGCCAGTTACGTATCAATGGCCCGGTCAGATGATGCGACTCCAGCCAGGCTGAAAACCGAGCGGAACTGCGCGCGGCCGCCCAGGCCGCGATCAGAACAAATACCGTAGTCGGCAACCCCGGTACAAACACCCCGATAACGCCTAGCGCCAAACTGGCAACAGCCAGCATCATCAACAGCAAACGCAATGGCGCTGTTACCATGGTGTGTTTTGGGTCAGGCCGGGATGCCATACGCGTTACGCAATTCAACGGCAAAATAGGTAAACGCTGCCTGAGCCGCTTCCCCTAACTGACGTTCTTCTTCTTCGCTCATCGGTAGCTCATTCACCAGTGCAGTAAAGGCTTTCCAATGCCTGGCGCGGCCTTCTGGTGATGCCGCCAGATGGCGAGCACCAAACTCATCCGATAACCCCAAAGACTCCGATGCCTTCTTGCGCAACACCGCCGCCCCCAACGTCGACCCCTCCGACACAAACAACCAGCCCAACACCTGAGCCGTCGTCAGATCATCGGCATTCATCACATCGGCCTGTGGGACTTCCTGCCCCAGATCCTTCAAGTCCGCTGCTGCGGCTTGCAGACGGCTGCGGTCTTCCAAATCAGGGAGCAGTGATTTCAGCGTCGGATTACGGTACAAATCCGCAATCTTCTGCTGAAACTGATACTGAACACTGACCCAGATAGCAAAGTTTTCGCGGGTAGCAAATGGATTGCCCTCTGCCACCAACCGGTGCAGCTGCTGATGCTGGGCATCGGTAAGTACTTCAAGTTGCTTGGTGCGGCTACGTTCCGCCGTACTGGTGTTTGTCATGCTGTTCTCCTTACGCTGTTTGAGGGCCTTGGCTTGTCTGATCTCATCTGATTTGTCGGCCAATAGAATGGCCACTGGTAGCCCAGAGTGAGCACCGGATTAAATAGATGTCCCCAAGTATTTATGCTGCATGGCAACATTTTTGCCACGCTGTACTTACCAAGACGTACAAGTCTGGGGAAAGGGCAAAAAAAAACGCTGACAATGTGACGCAGACAGACAGGGAGTTCTCGCCGCCAAGCCATTCATTCTGCCCAAACTCAGAATCATGCTTGAAATAATCAGTCCCTTATAGATAATGAGAACAATTATCATCAAGTATTTTCTGATGCGAGGCCGGGAATGCAGAGTACGACAAGCGAACGTGAAGCACTGAGCCTGCTGTACACCGACCATCACCATTGGCTGCGCAACTGGCTAAACCAGAGAATGGGCAGCTCCGAACGGGCTGCCGACCTCGCTCACGACACCTTTATCCGGGTACTGCTGAACCACTCACAGCTCCACTCCTTGCGCGAGCCCAGAGCGTACCTGAAAACCATCGCCAGCCGATTGCTGATCGATGACAGTCGTAAACGCCGGGTAGAACAAGCCTGGATCGAAGCCTGGACAGAATTCAATCAGGAAGATGCCTGCAGTTGCTCCGCCGAAACCCAGGCCGAAGTGACCGAACTACTCACCGCCCTGGTCCGCATGCTGGAAGGGTTGCCAGAAAAAGTACGTAATGCGTTTATCTGGAGCCGCCTGGAAGGGCTGACGTACGCCGATATAGCACAACGCCTGAACGTCTCCCACAGTAGCGTCAAACAGTACATCGCCAGTGCCATGCTGCACTGTTACGACCTGCTGGAAAACTGAGCCAACCCCCATATGGCAAGATCAGAACCCGCGTCAATCAATCGCAAGATTCTTCATCAGGCGGCACTGTGGCATGCCACTCTGGGCGATGAACAGGTCACCTCCAAACAACGCCAGGACTTTGAACGCTGGCGTCAACAAAGCATACGCCACGAACAGGCTTTCGATCGGATGGCCAGCGTCTGGCAACAGCTGGACCATATTGAAGAAGACTTGCGTCTGCCCGCCGCCAAAGCATTACAACAAGCAACCCTGACAAAGCGTTCCACATTGCCTCTGGTCGCCATGGTGACGCTATCAGCCTGCTGGATCAGTCTCAGCAGCGAACTATCCGGGCTATTCTCGGATTATCACACCAGCCACGGCCAGCGGCAGCAAATCACACTCAACGATGGCAGCGAGATCATCCTTAACACCGACTCGGCCATTGACGTCGACTTTACGAACCAGCAACGCCTCATTCATCTGAAACAGGGCGAGCTGTATATCACCGTTGCTGCCGATGTCAGCCGCCCGTTTGTGATCCAGACCGAGCACGCCACAGCCACTGCACTCGGCACCCAATACGCCGTTCGGGTACGCCGTCAGACAACCGAGGTGGTCGTGACCGAATCCAAGGTCAACGTCTGCCCGGAACAGACGTCCCCCTGTGTAGTGACCCATCAAAACGAAGCCACCAGCGCGGATAACCAACAGGTCGCCACACCTCATACGGTCGATGCAGACCTCCACACCGCCTGGACCAGCGGCAAGCTGGTGGTCGACAACTGGCCTCTCTCCAGACTGCTGGCAGAAATATCGCGTTATTACCCCGGCCCCTTGCTGTATAGCGACACGGCGCTGCAATCCATCCAGGTCTCCGGCGTCTTTATCCTTGATGCCCCCGAACAAATCCTCACCCATCTGGAGCACAGCTTGCCAATCCGGGTTAACCGGGCTGGCAAATTCTTTGCCATGGTACGGCCACGTAATCACTGACCAACCGGCGGGCACTGCCGTACCGGCCTTATCCTCGTATCGCCATTCTGCGTCATTGAGTTGTTCAATCCCTCTGTGCCAGCCCTGATAGGCCGCCCTGGCTGAACACCTATAAAACACCCGTTAGTCACTCGAAATTTACCGACCGCAAAAACATTCAATTTTTTCTGCCCGATTTTTATGGTGGTGCGTCTTATAGTACAAACGCAAACAAGAATACTTCGCACCTATGAAAAACAACCTTACCAACAGCAACGCCACAACCTTGCTGGCCATCTGTCTGTTACTGCCTGCAGTAGCCCCGGTACAGGCAGAAAGCCAGACCACAGGCCAGACACAAGAACAGACAGGTCAGAACTACCAGATCCCGGCTGGCTCCCTGACCTCCGTCCTGAATCGCTTTGCGCTCGAAGCCGGGGTATCGGTACTGTTTGATCCCGCTATCACGAAAAACCGAACCAGTGCCGGCCTGCAAGGGGAATACCGCATCGGAGAAGGTTTTTCCTTATTACTGCGCGGCACCGGCCTGTCTTTCCGGATAGAAAACAACGGCCAACAAGTAACCGTCTATGATCCGGCCGCCTCTCTTATCGAAGCACCTGTCGGCACCCTGATGCTGGACACCATGCAGGTGGTTGCCCAGTCGGGTTCCCGCTCCCAGATTTATGAACGCGCCGACGGCACCAGCATCATCGGCCGCACCGAGATGGACCGCACCGGCCCGCGCCATGCCAGTGAAATTTTGCAGTCCACCGCCGGGGTCTACACCGCCACCAATGAACAGAACCCCAGCGTTTCAGTGAATATTCGAGGCCTGAAAGACTTTGGCCGCGTCAATATGAACATCGACGGCATGCGCCAGAACTTCCAACGCAGCGGCCATGGCCAGCGTAACGGCGAAATGTTTTTTGATACCGAATTCCTGAGCGAAGTAGAAGTGCAAAAAGGCGCTTACGCCGGAGCCGGTGGCGCCGGCGCCAGCGGTGGGGTTGCCACCTTCAAAACCCTGGAAGCCGACGACATTATTGCCGCAGATAAAACCTCTGGCGGCCGCTTGCGGCTGGCCAGTGGCGTTGGTAAATGGGCCAATGGCCAGAACCCGTCCGGCTCTTTGGTATTGGCATTCCGGCCCACAGATCGTACTGATGTGCTGATTGGCTACAGCCGCAAAGACTCCGATCAATACGAACCGGGTACACAAGGGGATGCGGTTTATTGGGGACAAAACGACTATTACATTAATACTGGCATTGTGAATGGCACCGGCCAGGAAATGGAATCCTGGATTGCCAAAGCGAACTGGCACATTGCCGATGATCTGATACTGAAAGCCAGTGCGATCAGTACCACCACCCGCTACGGCGAAAGCTCAGCCATTGATACCGATCAGGCTGGCACCTACAAGGAATACCAGAAATACTGCGATACCGACTCCGACTACTACGGCCAATATCCGGATTTTTGTGCCTCCTACAGCTACGACAGCGAAGGCATTTACCCTATCACCAGCACCAATGATACCGACACCCAGAGTTATGCGCTTGATCTCTACTACAACCCTGACTCCCACTGGATCAATGCCCAGGCCAAGCTGTATCAGGTATCCACTCATAATATCAGTCAAGACAGCGACGACAGCTACAGCGTTACCACACACACCGACACGCTGGGCGGGGTGCTGAGCAACCGCTCTGAATGGTCATCGGGCCATACCCATCTGATGCTGGACTACGGCATTGAGGTTTTTCAGGATCGCAACCGGCCGGATGCCGACTCCGAAGTACTGAGTGATAACGACGTGGATTTACTCGCCGGCAGCACACCGGAGGGCAAACGTCAGCTCACCGGCCTTTGGCTCAGCAGCAACTGGCAATACCGACGTCTGACTCTAACACCCGCCATTCGCTGGGAAACCTATCGACTGTGGGGTAACACCGGTTTTTATGACTCCGATGCACGCGCTGATTCAGAAACCTATGGTGAGCAGTTATGGCAGTACGCCGATATAGATGTTGATCGCAGTGATAACCGCTGGTTACCCAGTCTGGGACTGGCCTACGACCTGATACAAGACCCATCCAATCAATTACAACTGTTTGCCAGTGGCGGTCTTTCATGGCGGCCACCACAAATCACCGAAACCCTGACCGCGAGCACCCAGCCCAGCCATGTGACCGCGGTGAATACCTACCCCAACTGGATGCTGGAACCAGAAGAAACCCGCAGCTGGGAGTTAGGCTTTAACTGGCAGCTAACCAGCCAGAAAAACCCGCAAAACACCCTGAGCGTCAAGCTGCTGCACTATTACAACCGCACAGAAAATTACATTATTTATGGGACAGGGACAGCAACACCAGGCTTTGTGGGCACGCCTTTTTATGCCTATAGCTCGATGTACGTCAATGCACTCAATGACCTGATTTACGAAGGCGAAGAGTTACAGCTGGATTTTACTTTTTATAATTTTTACGGCGGCCTCAACCTCACACGTACCGAACGTGGCTACACCCGTTTCAATGATCATGAAGATTGGGGATTACTCTATAACGCCTGGGCTCTGGGCGGCCCGGATGGCGAAGACCCGTCAAGCTATTGCCCTGATTATGTCAACGAAGACTGCATCGCTGCCGGCACTCTGTATTTCCCACCAGAACCGGAATGGACCGGCAAGATAACGCTCGGTGCTCGTTTGCTTGATAACACACTGGATATCGGTATGACTCTGACAGGGGCTACCCAGACCGGGCAATACGGCTCCCTCTGGGGAACTCTGGATGGAACAGAAGACGTTGCCGGAGAAAAAATCGGCTTGCGCCCTTACACCGTTCTGGATGCCTACGGCAGCTATCAGCTCAGCGAAGCACTGCAACTGGGCTTTAATCTGAAAAACATCACCGACCGGGAATATATCCAGGCCATGGGCGACGGCATGGTACTCACCTATGCACCGGGCCGAACCCTTACCGCCAACTTACAGTGGGGCTTCTGATGATCCGGCATGCATTGGATATCACCCCAACACTTAACGCTATTGCCATCAGGGTGGCGCGGCAACGCCACCCTGAAGCAACCACGGCCTTGATCCCGTCAAGGCCACCCTCTGGTCATCTCGTACAACACCGGAAAGCAGCGTTTACCTATCACATACAGGCTCTGATTCTACCGGATTTTACGGATACGACCACTTGTAAACTCAACCTGATCATGGAGATTTCAATATGAGTTTAACCATTACTTACGACAGTAACTTTTCCAGCTACGACGGCCTGCAGGACTACTTTACTTATTACGAAACCACCTACAGCGAGACCACACACGCCGCCAATATGACCTTTGCTGACGGCCCTGGCAGCGACCTGGATATTGGTGACGAAACTTACAGTGAGTCTTACTACTACACCCAAGTGATCGGTAGTGACCTGGCCAACACCATGACTTCTGAAAGTGATGTCAGTTTTCTGATTGCAGGTGAAACCGTCACTCTGGAAGACAGCAGCGGTACCACTTACTCTTCCGATGACATGATTTACACCGGTGGCACCTCACCATCCCACACTCTGGCCGGTGCAATCGATACTCTGACCTTCGGTGATGGTGCTTACAGTAGCGGTAGTCTGGCCTCTGATTTGTTCGCCATTGATGGCCTGTACGAAGCCATTGGCAACGGCATGTTGGATAACGACAGTGATGGTGCTTACGACGAAATTATTGATCGTAACTCTGCTACTGACGACAACGATGTGCACGATCTGATTAATGGTCTGATGAGCGGCGATATCAGTACGCTGGAAACCATCCTTAACGCCAATGACATTACTCACAACGGAACCAGCGTTGCCGATACGTTTGATGCCTTTAGCGGTCAAGATGCGTTTGTCCTGAGCGGGGGTGATGACCTTGTTAATGCCGGTTTCCAAGTCGGTTCCGGCGGTGATGTCATCAATATTGATGGAATCAACAGCTTTGCAGATGCGGCCGCTGCTGTTACCGCGGTTGATTACAGCACGGGTAATGCCGTGCTCACCTACTATGAAGGGTTTATTGCACATACAGTTGAAATCACAGGTGTTTCATCTGGCCTAACTACAGACAACTTTGTTGTTTAATTAACCTTTGGGGCTGCCTTTTTAAGGCGGCCCTTTTTTATTTTCTGGAGAAGAAATATGTTTTCCAAACGTATAATCAGCACTCTGTTACTAACGGGAATCAGTTTCAGTTTGCAGGCCGCTCCGTCGGTTGAGAGAATTTATTCCACCGATCAAACGGATATTGTACTCACCAAGTTTATTTACGGTTCTGACGGTCGTCTTTACGGCAAATATATCGATGGATCTTCATCTCCATCTGTTCTCTCTATTTTATCGATGGAACCCGATGGCAGTGACCCGCAATTGGATGAAGTCGACTTTTACTATGAAGCCACTACTTTGGTCAGTAATCATCGCGGGCAGATTTTTTTAGGGCACAGTGCAGAAACTCGCTGCCCAGAGATTCTTCGAGAAATACAAGGGAGTAGTGAGATTACCGGCCGGGTTTATGGTTCCATTACTAAATATACCCCTTGGGCTGAGGAAGCTTCGGAAAGAATGGTGGATATGACAACCAATCTGGGTGCGGCCATTTGTCCAACCGGCAATATGGTGTTGGATAACGACGATAATCTCTACTTTATCAGTAAGGCTGAAGGCGATACAGAAATTGAGGCTGTTAACCGTATTTACCGTTTAAGTGCCGAAGGCGAATTAGAAGTTATCAAAGAATTTGTTGTGGACGCAGAAGGCGACAATGAAGAGCAAGCGCTCGAAGAAGGTTATGATCCCGTCAATTTATTTATCAATGCCGATGGCCAGACGATTTACGGCATAAATACCGAGGGGGGCAATAAAAGTTTTGAAAGCGGTGGCACCACTTTTAGAGTTGGAACCATTTTTAAAATCGATACCGCCAATAATTATGACTATTCGGTACTACGCCAAGCTTATATTCTGGAAGACCCAGGTTTAGACTCTGAAGCATGGTTAACCACCACTAACGATAAACTTTATTATATTACCGATGGCCATCCGGCAGTAGATGGTGGTGATGGAATACTCAATAGCCTGGATTTATCTTCCGGGGATGCCGACACCATTGATGCTTCTTGGTTCAAGGTAGTCGATTTTAATGGCACTTCCTCGCCCATGGGTAATTCACCGCGTACTTTGCAATTGGGCATGGATGGAATGATTTACGGCGTCACTAGTAAGGGCGGAAGCAATGTAACAACAAATGCCAACGGTGAGGGAACCTTATATAGGCTCGACCCCGTAACCGACATATTTGAAACCTTATATGAGTTCAGTTCTGACAATGATGTAAAAGCCTTTCCGGTCGGTCTTAGCCCTGTCAGCCCAGACGGTAACTTTTTTGGTTCAACTACAGCTTCAAGCAGTACGGTGTTTAAAGTCGATACCGATATTATCCCAACGTCTCCAGTTATCACCGCCTTTTGGACAGAAACCCCTGAATTGACTTGGGAGTCGGGGGCTTTGCAGGCCACTTTGAACTGGAATGTCACGAATCCATCCGGGGAACTCAGCGACGTAACTTGTAGCGCCAGCGGCGACTGGGACGAGGCCATCTCTGAGCTGACAGATGCCAGCCAAACAGTGGTTATCGCTAACGAAGGCACCAACGAATTTGTCCTGACCTGTGATAACGGTACAGAACAATCCAGCCAAACCCTCAGAGTGCTGGCCTCCGGTCTACCGGATCCAGTATCCATTATTGATTTTCGTTCAGATTTGTACGAAGTCGAACAAGGTGAAACCTTTACCATCAATTGGCAAACCGAAAATGCCGCCAGCTGTGACACTAACTGGGGCACATTGGATACCGAGCAAGCTGTCAGCGGCTCTAAAGAAATTACAGGAGTACCCGGCGAGTATACGTATGAGCTGACCTGTACCGGTCTGGGTGGCGATGAAGTATCGGCAACGCCTTTAGATATAACTGTCGAAACCAGTGAATCCGTTGATGCCGGCTCCTCCTCCGGCGGTGCTTTTAACCCTCTTCTGCTGCTACCCGCAGCCTTGCTGTTGTTCCGTCGCCGTCGGGTGACGTCGGCCAGTTAATCCATGGATAGCCTCTGCTCCGGTTTCCGGGGTACAGCGATCACTCATAACGACCATAACCACCATTAAAATAACCATCTTTAACAACTACCTTTAATCTCTATCTCAGTCGGCGCAGTTACCCAGCGCCGGCTGGATAAAAAGCCTGAATCCCGGAGTCTGTTATGAAACCTGAAGCGGCTGCCTCAGCCAATACTTCCCCACTGCGTGAGGCGTTGTTGAGCTGCAAGTCGGTGTTTATGTCGGTGGCGGCCTTCAGTGCCGTGATCAACTTACTGATGCTGGCCCCGGCTATTTATATGTTGCAGGTGTACGATCGGGTGATCAGTTCGCAAAACAGTATGACGCTGTTGATGCTCAGTCTGATCTTGCTGGGCTTGTATCTGTTAATGGCAGCGCTGGAGTTTATTCGTAGTCGGGTGCTGGTGCGGCTGGGCACAAAGTTGGATATTCAGCTCAGTCAACAGGTGTATTCGTCGTCTTTTATTGCCAGTTTGCGCAAGGGCGGCTTTAACGCCAACCAGTCGTTGGGTGATCTTAACGGTATTCGTCAGTTTTTGACCGGCAGCCCCTTGCTGGCGTTTTTTGATGCGCCCTGGGTGCCGGTGTATCTGGCGGTAATCTATATGTTTGATGTCTGGTTGGGTTTGTTTGCAACGGTGGGCAGCCTGGTGTTGATCGGGTTGGCGATACTGAATGAAAAACTCACCCAAAAACCCTTGCAGGCAGCCAATCAGTCGTCAATCAAATCCGGTTATCAGGCGGACTCGGTATTGCGTAATGCCGAGGTGATTGAGGCCATGGGCATGTTGCCAGCGTTGCGGCAGCGCTGGTTTCAGTTACACCAACAGTTTTTGGATCATCACCGAATTGCCAGTGAAAAAGCCGGTTCGGTGGCGGCGGCCAGTCGTGGTATCCGTATTACCTTACAGTCGATGATTCTGGGGTTGGCTGCGTTGCTGGTGATCTCGGGTGAGATCAGTGCCGGGATGATGATTGCCGCTTCTATTTTAATGGGTCGTGCTCTGGCTCCGGTGGATGCGGTTATTGGCGCCTGGAAGCAATGGACCACAGCGCGGCAGTCTTATCATCGGCTGTCGGAGTTGCTGCAGGCCTGCCCTCCTCCTGTAACAACATTGTCTCTGCCCGCCCCTTCTGGTGAATTGAGTATTGAACATCTCAGTGCTGCAATACCGGGCACACGGCAAGTGGTGTTATCACGACTGAATTTCCAGTTGCCATCCGGCAGTGTGCTCGGCGTATTGGGGCCGTCTGGCTCTGGCAAGTCGACATTGGCGCGGCTGTTGGTTGGGGTATGGCCTGCGGCATCTGGCAAAGTCCGTCTTGATGGAGCGGATATTTTTCGCTGGAACAAAGCGGAGCTTGGCCCTTCGCTGGGGTATCTGCCGCAGGATGTCGAGCTGTTTGCCGGTTCCATCAGCGATAATATTGCCCGCTTTGGTGAGGTCGATGCCGAGCAGGTGGTCGCGGCGGCCAAGCTGGCGGGTATCCATGAGCTGATTCTGCAAAAACCCGACGGTTACGAGACCCTGTTGGGAGAAAACGGCCGGGGATTATCCGGCGGTCAACGCCAGCGGGTCGGGCTGGCTCGGGCCTTGTACCGTAACCCGGCGTTACTGGTGCTGGATGAACCGGACGCCAGCCTGGATGACGCTGGCGAACAGGCCCTCAAGCAGGTAATCATTAGCCAACAACACAGGGGCGGTACGGTGGTGGTGATTACTCATCGTCCAGCGCTGGTGTCGTCCTGCTCCCATTTGTTGGTATTGGCGGATGGCCAGATGCGCGCCTTTGGGCCAAGGGAGCAGGTGTTGTCGGGGGCGGCGAAGAAGATCAAGCCAACGCCGGAGGTTTATCACTCGCCAACGGTGTCGTTCAGCACAGCAGCCCCATCGTCGGCCCCAGAATCACCTTCAACGCCTTCGTCTTCTTCAAAATCCCACTCCACAAAGGCCAGCGGACAATGACCGTAACCACATTGCCATATGCTCACACCCTGCGCGCAGCCAACACAGAGATGGCCATTCCCTACCAGAGTCAGCGCTATGTACGCGCCGGCTGGCTGTTGATTATTGCCGGTGTACTGGGGTTTCTTGGCTGGGCCTCATTGGCACCACTGGACAAGGGCGTTCCGGTCAATGGTCAGCTGATCGTCGAAGGGCAGCGCAAGAGTCTGTTTCATCCGGATGGCGGTCAGATTGAGCGTATTCTGGTACGCGACGGCGACCAGGTCCACGCAGGGCAGGTATTGATCCGTCTGAATCCGACCCGGGCCGAGGCGCATCTGCGTGAAGTGCAGATTCAGTACGACAATGCCCTGGCCTTGCTGACTCGTCTGAAAGCGGAACGCGATGGGCAAGCAAACATTGAGTTTCCGGCGGACTTGATGGAGCGGGCCACCGATGCCGTACACAGCCAGCAACGGTTGTTCCAGGCCCGGCAGCGCTCACTGGCACAAGCCTTACAAAGCTACGATGAAATCATCACCGGCATGGATTACCAACTGAAAGGTCTGAGCGACAGCAATAGCAGCCGCCGCCGTCAGCGTGCCACGCTGGATGAGCAACTAGCGGGAATGAAAGCACTGGAAAAATCCGGTTATGTCTCCCGGGTACGCTTGCTGGAAATGGAGCGCCTGCACGCCGAAACCGACAGTAAACTGGCCGAGAATATCGGTCAGCTAGGGCAATTGCAGCAACAGCTGCAAGAGTTAGCCATCCGCCAATCGTCGCATCAGCAATCCTTTCTCGAACAGGTACACGAAGCCTATGCCGAGGCTGAACTCAATCTGTTATCCCTGGCGCAAAAGCTGCGCTCAGCCCAATACAGTCTGGAGCAAACCCGGGTATTGGCCCCTGTCGATGGCGTGGCCATGGGGCTGAGTGTATTTACCGAAGGCGGCTTTATCAATCCGGGCAGTCATCTGCTCGATGTGGTGCCTGCCAGTGGCACCCTGGTCGTTGAAGCCCAGGTACCAGTGCACCTGATCGATAAAGTCGAACCCGGTTTACCTGTTCGGATTCTGTTTCCTGCGGCCAACCAGAACCGTACGCCCGATATCATGGGCACGGTTGCAACCGTCGCCGCCGACCGCTCGGAAGATGATCAGACCGGCCTGCCCTACTATGCCGTGCTGGTCCGTATTGGCCCGGATGGTTATCAACAATTAGAGGATTTCACCCCAAGACCGGGTATGTCGGTCAGTCTGTTTATTCGTACCGGTGAACGCACACTGATGAATTATTTACTCAAGCCACTGCAAGACCGGGCCAATAGCGCACTGGCAGAGGAGTAGTCTTGCCACGGGCATCCAACCCCACGGACAAAGCCAGGCTCGATGCTCAATGGTGCACGGCGCGCAAGATTACGCCGTAGCAGCACCATTAAAATGTTTACCCAGCATGGCGTGATAGAAGTTATGGTCGGTCAGTACTCCCACCAGTTTGCCATGTTCAGCCAGCACCACGGGTTGCTCGGTGGCATAACGGATTTCGATCGCCCGTCGCATGGAAATATCTGGCGTTGTCATTGCCATGGTGCCCAGTGGTGGCATATCCGTGTTGGCCTCGATGCCGCATTGTTGCATGGGGACCGGTTCGCCGTGGCGATGGGCTGTTTTGCCATCGGACGCCAGCCAGATGTCTTTTTCGCTACACACCAGGGTGTCGTTCCCTTTCCGCGTCAGCTCATCCGCTGCGGTCATCAGAGACCGGCCAGCCAGGACATTCAATGGGTTGGTATGGGCAACAAAGTCTTCCACATAGGCGGTGGCCGGGTTCATTACAATGTCTTCCGGTGCGCCCTGCTGAATAATCCGGGCTGATTCCATAATGACGATATTGGTGCCAATTTTTAACGCTTCGTCCAGGTCATGAGACACAAACAGAATGGTCTTGTTGAGGCTGCGCTGCAGCACCAGCAGTTCATCCTGTAGTTGCGCCCGAATCAGTGGGTCGAGTGCAGAGAATGGCTCGTCCATCAACAGAATATCGCTGTCCATGGCAAATGCCCGAGCCAGGCCAACCCGCTGTTGCATGCCTCCGGATAGCTCCGCCGGTAATGCATCCTTCCAGTCGGTCAGACCGACCATGTCGAGTTTTTCCATGGCTTTCTGATGGCGCTCGGCCTTGCCTTGCCCCATCAGTTCGAGACCATAAGCAACGTTGTCGAGCACCGATAACCAGGGCATCAGGGCAAATTTCTGGAATACCATCGATACCCGTTCGGCCCGCAGCCGCCGCAAGGTATTGGCGTCACAGCTGCCGACATCAACCTGGCCGTCGCCATCCTTGACCAGTACCTGACCACGAGAGATCGGGTTAAGGCCATTCACCGCCCGCAACAGGCTGGACTTGCCGGAGCCAGACAACCCCATCAAGACACAGATCTCCCCTTGCTTGACCTCGATGCTGGCGTTATGCACGCCCACCACACTGCCGGTGGATTCGATGATCTGCTGGCGGGTTTTACCCTGATCCAGCAATGCCAGCGCGGGGGCGACCGTGTCGCCAAAAACAACATCAAGATTTCTGATAGAAATGGCGTTCATGGTTATACCTCTGCCTTGCCCGGCGCTTTGAAAATACGATCGAGAATAATAGCCACCAGCACGATGGCGATACCGGCTTCAAAGCCTTGCGAAATATTCACCGTGTTGAGTGCCCGGATCACCGGTTTGCCCAAACCATCGGCACCGACCAGCGCGGCCACCACCACCATGGATAACGACAGCATGATGCACTGGGTCACACCGGCCATAATGCTGGGCAGCGCAGCAGGCAGCTCGACTTTCCACAATAATTGCCGGGGCGTGGCACCAAAGGCCTTGCCCGCTTCAATCAGTTCTTCCGGGACGTTACGAATGCCGAGGTAGGTCAGCCGGATCGGGGCGGCAATGGCAAACACAATGGTCGAGATCAGGCCGGGCACCACGCCAAGGCCAAACAGCACCAGGGTCGGGATCAGGTATACGAAGGTTGGGACGGTCTGCATCAGGTCGAGCACCGGCCGCAAATAGTTGTACACCTTGGGTTTGTGACCGGCATAGATGCCTACAGGGACACCAGTCAGAATACAAATCGTGGTGGCGGTAACGACCAGCACAAAGGTCTCGATCATCTCGGCCCAATAACCAAGGTTGATAATCAGCAGCATCGAGGCGACAACAAACAGCACCAGTCGGATGCTGCGGTGCAGAAACCAGGCCATGGCTGCTGTCGCAATAATCGGTACAGCCGGGTGAAACCATTGGAACAGAGTCACCAGCGAGGTGATCACCCATTCCAGAGAAATGGACACCAGGTCAAAAAACCAGGCTCCGTGGTCGGTCAGCCAGTCGACGAATGTTTCCATCCATGCGCCCAGCGGCAATTTGTTATCGGACAGCCAGTTCATATCAAGCCTCTGTTTGTTCTGTTTTTTTTTGATCTGGTCATTCTGATCGTTAGCGGAAATCTCTGGAGAAGTCTGCGTTATCACTGGCTCAGGCTACGGCTCTGATGCGGTCAGAACCACAACCAGATCGGCGATAACACAGACTTGTCGAGAGACTCCAAACCAGAGCGGTGTTGGCCGCACCTGGTTCGGGATGGTCAGCCAACCGGTTATTGATGGTTGGTCAGGTTGGCCGTTATCCGACCGGGAGGCGGTCTACTTTTTCAGGTAGGCCTGTACCGCTGGCAGCGCATCCGCACCGCTGTTGGTTTTCACTCCGGCCAGCCACTGGGTCAATACGCCCGGGTTGGCTTTCAGCCAGTTGGTCGCTGCGACTTCCGGCTTTTTGCCATCGTTCAGGATCGCGCCCATGATTTCGTTTTCCAGCGGCAGGGTGAAAGTCAGGTTGGTCAGCAACTTGCCAATGTTCGGACAGCTTTCCAGATAGCCCTGGCTGACGTTGGTATGCACATTGGCACCGCCGTAGTTGGGGCCAAAGAAGTCATCACCACCGTCGAGGTACATCATGTCAACGCTGGCGTTCATTGGGTGTGGTGCCCAACCAAGGAAGGCAATCCATTTGTCACGACGGACGGCGCGCTTCACTTGCGACAACATGCCGGCTTCGCTCGATTCCACCAGAGTAAAGTCTTTCAGGCCAAAGGCGTTCTGGTCGATCATGTCCTGAATCAGGCGGTTGCCATCATTGCCCGGCTCGATACCGTAAATCCTGTCATCAAACTTATCGGCAAATTTCACCAGGTCGTCAAAGCTTTTGACACCGGCGTCGTAGGCGTATTTCGGCACGGCCAGGGTGTATTTGGCACCGGTCAGGTTGGGGCCAAGATCTTGCACGCTGTTGTTTTTCAGGTAAGGCTCGATATCGGCCTGCATGGTCGGCATCCAGTTACCCAGGAACACATCAATGTCCTTGTTGGCAAGGGACTTGTAAGTCACCGGCACCGACAGCAACTGGGTTTTGGTATCGTAGCCCATGCCTTGCAGCACCACCGAGGCAACAGCGGTGGTGGCGGTGATATCGGTCCAGCCGACATCCGCAAAACGGACGGTGTCGCACTGGTCAGCGCTGGCGGCTCCGGCGTGCATCAGCAGGCTCAGGGCGATGGTGGATACGGTAAACGATGTTGCAGTCTTCATGACTTGTCCTCAGTGGTTGAATATCAGTTACGGCTCATCACCAGGCGGGGCCTGGCGGTGCAGATACATCAGTGACGTTGGGCGTTATGCAGCATCTTCGCTGCCGGTGGAGTTGGCCAGCGCACGCTTGGGCGTACCGCTGCGCTGTTGGGTTGGCCAGTCGGGGTCTATCCAGACAGGGACATCCGCTGCGGTGGCAGCGCCCTTGCCTAGAATCAGGTCGGCGGCCTTTTCTGCCACCATGATGGTCGGGGCATTCAGGTTGCCATTGGTAATGGTCGGGAAGATGGAAGAATCCACTACCCGCAGGCTGTCGATGCCCCGCACCCGGCAAGCGCTGTCCAGCACCGCCATCGGGTCGTCGTCTGCCCCGATCTTGCAGGTACAGGACGGGTGATAGGCGCTCTCGACATTGGCCCGAACCCAGGCGTCAATCTCGGCATCGGTCTGAACCGCCGCACCGGGCTGGATTTCATCCCCCCGATACGCGTCCAGCGCCGGTTGCAGAATGATTTCGCGAGTCAGGCGAATGGTGTCGCGCCAGTCCTGCCGGTCTTGTTCGGTGCCGATGTAATTAAAGAAAATCGATGGTTTGGCGTGAGGGTCGGCAGAAGTAATCCAGACCTTGCCGCGGCTGGCCGGTTTATTCGGCCCGACATGCACCTGGAAGCCATGACCATCGAAGGCTGCCTGACCGTCGTAACGCATCGCCGCAGGCAAGAAGTGATATTGAATATTGGGCCATTCCACTCCCGCCCGGGAGCGAATAAAGGCGCAGCTTTCGAAGTGGTTGGTGGCGCCCAGACCATTTTTGAACAGCAGCCAGCGAGCACCGATCAACCCCTTGTTAAACAGGTCGAGTTTGCCGTTCAGGGTGATTGGCTGGTGGCAGTAAAACTGGAAATAGACTTCCAGATGGTCTTGCAGGTTTTCGCCCACTCCCGGCAGCTCGTGTTGCACGCTGACGCCAGCCTTGGCCAGGACATCCCTGGGGCCAATCCCGGATAATTGCAGCAACTGTGGTGAACCGATGGAGCCTGCCGCCAGAATCACTTCCCGGCGGGCAGTGTGCTGTTCGACCTTGCCGTTGCTTTCAAACTGGATGCCAGTGGCTTCCAGCGTCGGGCCATCGCCGTTCAACAACACCTTGTGTACCACCACACCGGTTTTCAGCGTCAGGTTGGGACGCGATAGCGCCTCCCGCAAATAGGCATTGGAAGTCGAGGCCCGCACACCGTCTTTGACGGTCATATGCATTGGCCCAAAGCCTTCCTGCTGATAACCGTTGTAGTCCGGAGTGTATGGATAGCCGGCGTCTTTACCGGCGTCGATAAAGGCTTGATACAGCGGGTTCAGGCTCATGTTGTTGCCGTTGTTGGTGCCGACCGGGCCATGACCACCGCGGTATTCGCTCTCGCCACCCATCCAGCACTCGGCCTTTTTGAAATACGGCAAGCAGTGCTGGTAATCCCACCCTTCTGCGCCGTGGGCTTGCCATTCGTCAAAGTCTCGGGCATGGCCACGGACGTACACCATGCCATTAATGGATGATCCGCCACCCAGCACCTTGCCGCGCGGGCAATGTAATACCCGGTTGTCGATGCCCGGCTCTGGCAGGGTTTCAAACTGCCAGGCGTATTTTTCGGTATTCATCGGGTACGACAGCGCGGTCGGCATCTGGATAAATATGCTTTTGTCGCTGCCACCGGCTTCCAGTAACAACACCTTGTACTCGCCGCTGGCGCTCAGGCGATTGGCCAGCACACAACCAGCACTGCCGGCGCCGACAATAATAAAATCGTATTGACCACTCATGCGTAAGGACTCTCGACATCTCCCAGCTCAATAAACACGCTTTTGGTCTGGGTATAGTGATTCAGGGTTTCCACCCCGTTTTCTCGGCCAATGCCCGACAACTTGTAACCACCCACGGGCATTTCGGCCGGTGAAGCGCCCCAACTGTTGATCCAGCAAATACCGGCTTCCATTGCCGCGATCACCCGATGGGCACAGGAGAAATCACGGGTAAAGACCCCGGCAGCCAGACCGAAGTCCGTTGCGTTGGCACGGCGGATCACCTCCGCTTCATCACTGAAACGCAGCACCGACATCACCGGGCCAAAGATCTCATCTTTCACGTTAGGCATATCGTCGTGGCAATCGGCAAAGACGGTCGGCTGCACAAAAGCCCCCTTGGCACAGTCACCGGTCATGGCCCGTTCACCACCAATCACCAGACGGGCACCCGCCTCTTTGGCGGCGTCGATATATCCCAGTACCTTGTGCATATGGTCGATACTGATCAGCGCCCCGACCTGGGTAGCTGGATCGCTGGGGTCGCCCATGGTCAGCCTGGCGGTGCGTTCTTGCAGCTGGCTGAGGAAGGCGTCGTAAATGGCATCGTGCACAAACACCCGGGTGCCGTTGGTGCAGACTTCGCCCTGGGTGTAAAAATTAGCAATCATTGCCGCCGACACCGCGTTGGTCAGATCGGCGTCATCAAAAATGATCAGTGGTGATTTGCCACCCAGCTCCATGGTGATGTCTTTCAGTGTGGTGGCACTGGCAGCCATCACTTTTTTGCCGGTACCGCACTCGCCGGTAAACGACACCTTGGCAATATCAGCGTGATGAGTCAGCGCTTCCCCGACCCGGTAGTCCCCTTGCACGACGTTAAAAACACCATCCGGCACACCGGCTTCGGTGTAAATCTCGGCCAGCTTCATCGCCGTCAGCGGCGTTTCTTCCGAGGGTTTGAACACCATGGCGTTACCGGCTGCCAGCGCCGGAGCGGATTTCCACATGGCGATCTGGATCGGGTAATTCCAGGCACCGATGCCAGCCACGACACCCAATGGTTCGCGGCGGGTATAGAAAAAGTTGCTGCCACCCAGATCTTGCTGCTCGCCCTGAATCGACGGTGCCAGGCCCGCAAAATATTCCACCACATCGGCACCGGTGACGATGTCGACGCAGTTGGCTTCCTGAATCGGCTTGCCAGTGTCCAGTACTTCCAGCATGGCCAGCTCGTCGTTACGCTGGCGCAGAATCTCAACCGCCTTGCGCAAAATACGGCTGCGTTCCATCCCGGTCATGGCCGACCAGACCTTGAAACCGGCCTGGGCAGAAACCACAGCCCGGTCGACGTCGGCACTGGAGGCCTGCTGGATCAGTGCAATGGTTTCGCCGGTTGCCGGGTTACAGGTCGCAAATGTTTTACCAGAAGTGGCGTCCTGATACTGGCCGTGAATGTACAGAGTGTGGGTTTGCATGGAGTTACCTTCTAGTTCTGAATAGGGGTCGTCGGTCGGGCCGGGGCATCATCAGCATCGACGCTCGCCAGTTGCTGGCCGATGTAATCACTGATCAGTTTTTTCGCCATCCCGACATCAATGCCTTCCGGCCGTAATGCGCCACGCAGCCAGATACCATCGATCAGCGCCGCGATGGTCTGGGCGGTCTGCCAGGCCTGATGCCGGGGCATCACCTGCTTCAACTCAAACATCAGATACGACAGCAAGCGCTTTTCGTTGACCCGCTGTAACCGGAACAGCGCCGGTACGTGCATCGATTGCGACCAGAACGCCAGCCAGGTTTTTACCACCCGTGGGTCCGTCTGCGACTTGTCGAAGTTACCGCAGACAATGGCATCCAGACGGCCACGGACATCATCACGCGCCACCTGATCCAGCTGCTTGCGGACACTGCTCGATAGTTGTTTCAGCACCGACCGCATGGTCGCCTCTAGCAAATTATCCTTGCCGCCAAAGTGGTGGTTGATAATGGCCGGCGATACCCCTGCCTTGCCGCTGATAATTACTACGCTGGCTTTGTGTAAACCCACTTCGTTGATTGAATCCATGGTGGCCTCAATCAATTGTGGTCTACGTATTTCTGCTACTCCCAACTTCGGCATAGGAAGTCCTCTACTGGCCAGAATCTTTTTTGTTAAATGATCGTTTAACCAAAATGTAACGGCTTCAGCGCTGATGTCAACTGAAGAGGCGCAGATAATCCACACTGTCAGGTATGAAGGCAGGCGGTTCGTGAATGGATTGTTGGCGTGGAAAACCCCATAGGGCAACGGTTTGCAGGGAGATTTTTAGTTAGGACTCTAACTAAAATGATGAAAAAATAAACAGGTCATTAAACGGCGTCTGCCATGATCTGGCGCTGTGTTCGAACAATCACAGAGGGCGTCCGTCCGGGTCGTTACTGCCTGAGTCTGGTCTCTTCGGTATTGTAAAATCCCGAATCTGGTACTCTGCCGATCCTGCCCCAGTGGTAGCATCGTCACTCTTTGGATGCTGTCTTGGCGGCTGCATTCATGCATTCCGATTTCCTGATAAAAAGGTCACGCCATGAACCCGATCAATTGCCAACAAGCTCGCCAGATGCTCGATGATGCGGTTAAACAAGCCGAGGATATGGGATTGAATGTCTGTATTTCGGTCGTCGACAGCGGTGCCAACCAGGTTGCTTTCCTGCGGATGGACAAGGCCTTTCTGGGGTCAACTGAAGTCAGTCAGCGCAAGGCCAGGACAGCGGTTTTATTTCAGTGCCCGACCGATGTGTTTGGTCAGGTTATCGAGCAAGAGAAGCTGCTCGGCATGGATCAGATCGATGGTGGCCTGATGGCATTCGGGGGTGGTTTGCCCATTCTGGTGAATGGCGAACTGATTGGAGCGGTAGGCGTTTCAGGCGCGACGGCCAAGCAGGACAAGGCTATTGCGACAACGGCCATAACCGCTCTGTTGGCGCAGCTGGCGTCGTAAACGCCAGCAATCCGCTCGCTCTGTCAGCCGCGCAGATGCTCAAACACATCGTCGACCAATTCATCGAGATGGCATTCACCCGGGCGGGCACGCGCATAAGAGCGTAACCCCATCAGCTGGACCTGCAAATAACGTGCTTGCCGCTCTGGATCAGCAGTCGCTGCGGTCTCTCCGCTTGCTCGCGCCTGAGTCAGTACCTCGGCAAAGGCGGCTTCCATTTCGGCCAGCCAATATTTGGCTTCTGCCAGTAAATCGGCGTTGTCATCGGTCAGTTCGGTGATGGTTTTCACCAGCATACACATACTGCTGGGAGTCGATGCCGGATCACTGCATACCGCGCCTTTAACAAAGGCTTTTAATCCGGCCAGCGGCGATCCCGCCTGCTCCACACTGGTACGCAGCCGCGCTTTACTCATCGCGGCATAGTGGCCCAGCACTTCCTTGAACAAGCCTTCTTTACTGCCGAAGCTGGCGTAAATACTGCCAGGACGCATATCCATGGCCTGCTGGATATTACGCATGGAGGTAGCGTGAAACCCTTTTGCCCAAAACAGTTGTGTGGCGTTGTGGATCGCCTCTTGGCGATCATGCTTGGCGTGAGACACCCTTGAATTCTCTTTTTGTAACGATCGTTCAATTCTACCTTGAACAAACGTTCAAATCCAGCTAGAGTGATTCCAATGATTAATAAATAACCGCGACAATCGCGGGCCTCTGGAGCAAACATGCAATCCTTTACTCTGCACACCCTGGAATCCGCCCCGGCCGAAAGCAAGCCGCTGCTGGAAAAATCGTTACGAGCCTTTGGCTCTATTCCGGGTCTGCACGCCGTGATGGCCGAATCGCCAGAAACACTGGAAGCCTACCAACAGCTGCACCAATTATTTACGCAAACCTCATTTGATGCTGAAGAACTCACCGTCGTCTGGCAAACCATCAATGTTGAACACCAGTGCCATTACTGCGTACCGGCTCACACTGCCATTGCCAATATGATGAAGGTTGATCCGGCGCTGACCGAAGCACTCCGTAATGGTACGGCCATGCCAACCGCCAAACTGCAAGCGCTGCATGACACCACACTGGCGATGCTGCGTGGTCGCGGCAACCTTGCCGATGCCGAACTGGATACTTTTTATGCTGCAGGCTATGGCCCCAAACAAGTCTTGGAGATCACGCTGGGCATGGCGCAAAAAGTAATGAGCAACTACATCAATCACTTCGCCAAAACACCAGCGGATGAACGCTTTCAACAATTTGCCTGGAGCCCGAAATGATCAAGTTTTACTACCACCCAACCCCGAACCCAACCAAGGTGGCCCTGTTTCTGGAAGAAACCGGCATGCCTTACGAACTGATCCCGGTGGACACCCTCAAGGGTGAACAACACCGCCCGGAATACCGCGCCATTAACCCCAATGGCAAGACGCCAGCGATTGAAGACGACGGCGTACGGGTGTTCGACTCCAACGCCATCCTGCTCTATTTGTCAGAAAAAAGTGGTCAACTGGGGGGCACACCAGCCACTCGTGCCGAGTTGCTGTCCTGGCTGATGTTTGTGGCTACCGGGCTGGGGCCTTACTCTGGTCAATCAGTGCATTTTCGTCGCGCCGCCCCAGAGCCGATTCCTTACGCCCTCAATCGTTACTGGCGTGAAGCCCGCCGTCATTATTCAGTGCTGAATACCCATCTGGCGAGCCGTACCTTTATCGTCGGTGAGCAATACAGCATCGCAGACATTGCCGCCTGGGGCTGGATCGACAAGGCTACCGTGGTACTGGGTGATGATGGTGCTCTGAGTGAATTTCCGCACCTAAAGGCCTGGTTTGACCGTATCAACAGCCGTCCAGCCGTCGAACGCGCCCGCACCATTGGCCAGCACGCCGAATTCCAGAGTGAGTTGGATGACGCTGCCCGTCGCGCCCTGTTCCCGCAAAATTACCCGGAAGTCGATGCGGCGGAATAAACCGCCACGATCAGCACGGCAGCAGTCCCCTTGCGGGGTACTGCTGTCTCGAACAGTAGAACAGTAGTTAGATAAACCGCGTCCGCGGCTTGCTCAAGCCTCAAGCGGTATCAGATGAATATCACTCTGGGCAAAAATACGACACGCCAACACAATACTCTGCTCTTCATCCCGTGGCGTAATATGCGCCCGACTCATCTTTTTGCTGAGGTAAGTGCCACTGGTCACCTTGACGCGGCATTTACCACAGCCACCGCCCTTGCAGCCAACCGGCACCGGGGAATTCTCTGCCCAGCCCATACTGGCCAGTACATTGTTTTGTGAGTTGGTTTCAAAGCATCGTGATTCATTCATCACGCGAACCTGATAACAGGCACGATCTGGCGATACAACAGTCTGCTGATTATTCATGGTCACACTTCTTTTTATTGTTAACCGATGACCTTTCATATTACGTAGGTAGCCCAAAAAATCGCCCATATATTGGCGTCAATTCCGGGAAATAGGATTCTTGTTTACGGGATCAATGATCAGCAGAGCAAACTAACCAGAACCGTCAGAAAGTCTGGGAGGCAACGCAGGGGGTACACATCTCCCTGGTGTAATACCGTCAATTATTCAGCCTGTGTGATCGGCCCTTGCTGCTATTCCATGTCATGTTCATCGCATAGCAATCCATTGTCAGAAGGGATCAAAGAGGCACTTTTTTCTGTTTTTCAAGGCTGACCAGTGTCAACAACAGAAAAGCATCTTGACTCTTCATGGTGCCTTTCAGGCTCCCGTCCTGTGTCCCGGGACAAGGGACAGCTGGATCATAGTAAATGGGGGATTACAATAATTGCCATATGCGCCCGTGGCGGCTTTTGATTTTGTGCCCAGCCACCTTAGGCAGGGACAGAGAAGCACCAATAAATACAGGCAGAAAAGAAGCGTGTTATCGCCAATAAACACGAGACCCCAACACAGAGAGAAATGAGCACGGTAAAAACCTACCCTGTTCTGTATGCGATGCGCGGGTGGTTATTCATAGTGATGCCAGGGAAATAAAACAGGCGTTTCAGAAAGCCGAGAGAGGTTCACAATTGAGGGGAGTCACGGTGTTGTGTCCGTTGATATTCACGGGTTCATATACTTTGTCGGCTGCCGCTGGATTGCACAGGATGTGCCCTGCCAGAGGACATACCCAGTCGACCCAGGCAATCAAGGTCAGACTGGATAATCTCGCGCAGAGCAATAAGCATACTGCTCTGCGCGATCACCAGACCGTTACTGAACAGACGTCAGTTCAGGGTAATAAGTCGGTGCTTGACGTGGCTGTGCCACTTCCTGGTAAGAGTAAGCGATGCTGATCAGCGTTGCTTCATCAAACTCTCGGGCCAGAATTTCGAAACCCACAGGCTGTGCTGGGCTAACGCCGTCGTCTTCATCCGCCATACCAGCAGGCATGGACAAGGCAGGGAAGCCAGAGAACGGGCTCAGACGGTTCGCACTACCAGCACTTGGGCTGCTACCCAGATCACCGGCCAGGCTTTGCAGGGTTGGGTACAACAGCACGTCGTACGGCTCTGCACCTTCACCAGCAGCGGTATTGTCCAGGGCTTCCAGAATACGGGGACGCACAAACGTTGGGCGATCAACCGTGTTCAGAAGGTATGTTTCATCAGTGCTCAGATCCACATCAAGGTTGTTACGTGATGCGATGGTTCTGGTGTTACGCTCCAGGTAGCCGGCGCTGTCCTGGAAGTCCTGATAGGTACGCAAGTGTCCGTCCAGGTTACTCGACCAGCTATGCAGGTAGGTTTCCATATCGCGGGCGAACTCATACGACGACATACTGCGGTATTTGCTCAGAATATCGTCCATATCCGGGATCACGACGTCTTCAACCGTGGCACCTGCCGCTTCCATTGCCGCCAGTGCTTCGTTCAGCTTGGCCTGTACGATCGCATTATCACCTTCATTATCACCAAACAGACCACGTACCACACCGATACGAGCACCGTTCAGTGCATCAGCATCAAGGAACGCGGTGTAGCTTTCCGGAACGCCTGTTACTTCTTGATAAGAGGCTTCATCAGCCACCAGTGCGCCATCGATATCGAAGACTTCGCGCTGACCTGAATGTGAAGACTCATCAAAACCAACCAATACGTCCATCGCAACGGCACAGTCTTCAACCGTCCGGCACATTGGGCCGCCAGTATCCTGCCAGGCAGCCAGAGGCATGATGCCGTCCTGACTTACCAGTCTCATGCTGGGACGAATACCAACCAGTCCACCGAGGCTGGACGGAACACGGATGGAACCACCGGTATCAGTACCCAGGCCAAAAACGGCCAGGCTAGCGGCGATACTTGCGCCGGTACCAGTAGAAGAACCGCCCGCACCTTTGGTCTGGTCATAAGCATTCTTGACCAGACCACGCACGGAGCTTTCACCACGGAAGCCAAATGCCAGCTCATCCATGTTCGCTTTACCCAGGATAATGGCACCGGCGTCACGCAGTTTTTCGATGGTATAGGCATCGCGGCTCGGCTGGTTGTACTGGAATGCAGTTGCACCACCAGACGTGTACATATCCGAGGTGTTGTAGTTATCTTTTGGCAGCACCGGGATACAGTACAGCGGCTGATCATCGAGATCAGCGTCGGTACCGTAATTCTGGTCAAATTCAATGGCTCGGCCAATGGCATTCGGATTGGTCAGCACAACAGAGTTGAGCTCTGTGCCACCCACCACCGTGTCATAGGTGTTAATGCGATCCAGATAACCGCTGACAATTTGCTCGCAGCTCATCTGTCCAGATGTAATGGCGCTATGAACACTGGCGATCGTTGCTTCAGAAAAGTTGAAATCCTCAGCAGCGGCGGCAGGAGAATCGTTATCGGAAGAGGAACTTCCGCAGCCAGAAAGCAGCAACATGGCTGCGGTTACTGCGGTAATACTGAGTACCTGTTTGGAGGCTTGCATATTTTTACCTTGGTTTGAAAATTTTGAAGAAATTTTCCCGGTTAATTTGTCAAGTCAGATCAGCTTCCGTTGTTGATCGTAAACATGCGTAAGCACACATCGCGCCACATCTTGAAACTTATTGACAAAAACATAGGTAAGCAGCCATAACACCATGATTTATGTCATGATCATTCATAAATCTAATACTAAAGTTTCAAATATAGTCCTGAAAAATATAAAAACGCCCATTTATAGAGCAATAAAATAAACCAACTGCTCTATTTTAAGGAAAATGATCTACCCGAAAGCCTCCACTCTGTCTGATCCTCAGTGATCCTCTGTCTGCGGTACCGGCTGCTCAACAGCAAGACGGCGCTATCTGGCAGCACTCAAAATCAATAAAACCAAACACCCGTTAGCAAAGAGCTGCCGCGGCTTATAAATAAAGATCCAGTGGCAGGCCTGGTCTGCCAGCACTCATTGATCATTCTTATTTTGACTCTCCAAATCAAATAAGAATAATTCTCATATTTTTTACTTTTAGATGCGAATGAGTTTCAATAATAAATGTTACTTTATAACTTTAAGGAGCAATGCCATGAAACCAGGGATTCATCCAACCTATGATTACGTTGTGTTTCGAGACACCAGCTGCGGCGCAACGTTTTTGACCCGATCAACCTGCACATCCACCGAAACCATTGAGTGGGAAGATGGCAAAACCTACCCACTGATTAACATTGAAGTGTCCAGTGCCTCCCATCCGGTGTACACCGGAGAGCAACGGAAAACGAATAAAGAAGGCCGTATTGCCCGCTTTAACCAACGCTTTGCGGGTATGAAAACCCGGCTGGGCAAATCCTGAACCGGAGGCTGATACATGCAGGTATTAAGCTCACTCAAGACTGCGAAACTACGCCATCCAGACTGCCAGATTGTCAGACGCCGTGGTCGTTGTTATGTGATTTGTAAAAGCAATCCCCGCTTCAAGGCTCGCCAGGGCGGAGTCAAAAAGAAATAATTCAGACGACGACATACAAACAAGGGCACTCAGCAATGGCCAGGAGTGCCTTTGTGCCCCCGGCATCACTGCCGATATTCCCTTGCAGATGGCCGGAACAGCCAGTGCCCGCAGCATGATCAAAGCACCGCATCCAGCACATCGACATAGACATAGACATCGCATGACGCGCCATTGCGGCACAGGATCACCAGCCCTTCAGACTTGCCGTCCGACCCCATCAGGAAGGAGCCGTGACCTGCAGAATATCGGAGCGGCTGGCAGCGTATTTCATCACGATTTGTCGTTGTTTGAGCTTGGCCTTGAAGCGAGCGAGATCCGCCAGAGGAATGGCAGCCGCCGTTGGGATATCCGCCGTCATAGGATCAACCGGTCGGCCGTTGATGTGAAACTCAAAATGCAAATGGGGACCAGTGCTGCGGCCGGTATTCCCCGACAAGGCAATTTTCTCGCCGCGCTGCACCTGATCGCCTTTTCGCACCAGAATTTTCTGCAGATGCAGATAGCGCGTTGTGTACGCACCACCATGATCAATATCGATGTATTTGCCCGCGTATCGATGATTACCGATACGCCGCACCGTACCATCCCCGGTACTGACGATCACAGTCCCCGGCGGAGTCGCCAGATCGACCCCGTTATGCGGCGACCGCCGCCCGGTAATCGGGTGCAATCGGTTTGGACTAAAAGCAGAACTGACCCGATAAGGTTTTCGGGTCGGCCAGCGCATAAAGGCCGGGGTTACGCTTTCACCCTTGTCATTGTAGTAATTGCCATCCTCGAACAGAAAAGCGGTGTAGGTTTGATCGCCACGCACCAGTGAAATGGCCTCCAGACGAGTATGGCCGGTGCTCTGGTTACTGGTGACCTCATGCCCGACAATGACCGAAAACGTATCTCCCTTGCGCAAGTCCTTGCGGAAATTCAACCGGTTCCCCAATAACTGATCAATCAGCAGGATTTGGGCCTTGGTCAGTCCGGCGCGAAGCGCGGATGTATACAAGCTGCCATCCACAACGCCCCGGAGCACTTCAACCACCCAGCGGGTATCCGCGGTGAATGCCTGATATTCAAAAGAGCCATCGGGTTGTTTGACATAAGTGACCTTGCGAGCCGCATCCAAACGCAGTGTGAGTGCTGAAAACCGGCCCTGGGGATCGTATACCAACGCAAGCTCGGTGCCTGGGGTCAGTGTCTCCAACGACAAATACGCCTCATCCGCCTCCATAATGTAATGCAAGTCAGTCACTGACACCTGGTTGGCACTGAACATTTCGCTCAGTGTATCCCCGGCCTGAACCCGAATGACCCGTATACGATCGACAGCCTCCCCGGCTGACGGCGTCTGTGAGGTTTGTTTCTTATCGTTATTGGCCGCCATGGGCAGATCAGCGGAGTGGTGATCAGGAGCAGGCAGCTGTGCCTGAGCAGGTGCCAGATTGGTAAACACGCTGACCAGCATGACAATGGCCACAGATCTGATTGTCCCCACTACCGTGGGGGTGTGGTCAAACACGGCCACCGGTAATCCTTGCCGTATCGGGCAGCTCATCCAGAATGCCCGGATGAGCTGTTTGATCCTGCAGTACAAAGCGCCGGAATCGCCAACTAACGACCGTAAGACTCCCAAAAAACAACACCCCTTGTTGATGATCGTCGCGGCCGTTTTCTGTTTGCGCGCCACTCTCGCCACACTCGCCACTATTGAGCCGTTATTCACTCTCTTGACCACTCTTTACCCTCTCTTCGGTTTCCTGGGGCGACGTGCCAGCACTCAGCACTCATCCCCCGCCCTCACAAATATTTCCCTGGAGCATATTCCCAATCGCCAAAATGTTATATTATAACATTTAATAATAATCAAAACGGCCAAACCAATGTCTCCATCCAACAGGAAAACCAAACCGTGGATCAAAAAACTGCTCTGGTCATTAGTGCACATTCTGCCGATTTCGTATGGCGCGCTGGCGGCGCCATTGCCAGCCATGTTCAGCAAGGTTGGCGAGTAAAGATTATCTGTCTGTCATATGGAGAGCGTGGTGAATCCGCCAAGCTGTGGCGACAACCCGGCATGACGCTGGAGGCCGTTAAAGAAGCTCGACAGGAAGAAGCACAACGGGCCGCCAATATTCTGGGGGCCGAGATAGAATTCTGGGATATCGGCGATTACCCGATGCGTGTTTCCGACGAAACGCTGCTCCGCCTGGTCGATACCTATCGCGCGTTACAACCGGAATTTGTGCTCTCGCACTCGGAAAAAGACCCCTACAACTTCGACCATCCCCTGGCCATGCACGTGGCTCAGGAAGCCCGCATTATCGCTCAGGCTGAAGGCCACAACCCCGGTCAGCAAGTCATTGGCGCGCCCACCATGTACTCCTTCGAACCACACCAAACAGAACAGTGTGACTGGAAGCCAAATACCTTCCTCGATATTACCGACGCATGGGAAACAAAGCGTAAAGCCATTGAGTGCATGCAGGGGCAGGAACATCTCTGGGCCTACTACACACGTGTTGCCCAGCAGCGTGGCGTACAGGCCAAGCGTAATGTTGGTATTACCAGCAAGCGCACGATCACCTATGCCGAAGCGTACCAGCGACTCACGCCGACGGTGTCTGAAACCCTCTGATCCGCACTGGCGGGAGCTTGCTCCCGCCGTACCACTTATTGAGCGCCACCAACTCGTGGGGCTGACTATTCGGAATGTTTCCATGAACGCAATGCTTCCAGATATCTCTGTCACCGATACAGCTCCCCTGTCCGGGCCACTGCAATGGGTGGGTATGCAAGGAATCGACCTGCCGATCACCATTGCTGAAGCGGATTACCGGCGCGAACTGCACGCCCGTGCCGACGCCCAGGTGAACTTGCCCAATCCCCATATCAAGGGGATTCATATGTCACGCCTGTATCACTTGCTGGCGCAAATCAGCAACGGCGAACCACTGACAGCCACCGCTTTACACACCGTATTAACCGCCATGATCGACAGCCATCACGACTGCGGCAGCAACAATGCCCGGGTGCTGTTGCAGTTTGAGTTACTGGTATTACGCCCGGCACTGCACTCCCAGTATCTGTCTGGCTGGAAATCGTACCCTGTCTCCCTGGAAGCCCGGTTACAGAACGACCAGTTCCGCCTGACCGCAGAAGTCCGCATTGGTTATTCATCCACCTGCCCCTGTTCCGCGGCCTTGTCGCGGCAACTGGTTGAGCAAGGCTTTATCAATACCTTTGGCCACCAGCAACACATTGACCTGACAACCGCCGCCAGCTGGATTCGTGCCAACGCCACGCTGGCCACCCCCCACAGCCAGCGCAGTGAAGCCATCATCAAGGTCGAGCTGCCGATGGATTCTGCCGACCTTGGCTTACTGGCATTGGTGGATCAGGTAGAAAAAGCAGTAGGAACACCACTACAAACCGCCGTAAAACGCGTGGATGAACAGGCATTTGCCGAACTGAACGGCCAGAACCTGATGTTTGTCGAGGATGCCGCCCGCGCCATTCAGGCAGCACTGGCAGACCATTATCAGCGCCCCAGAGTACAGGTTCGCCACCTCGAAAGCCTCCATCCCCATGATGCCGTCGCCTGGTCGGATGACAGCATCGCTACCGGAATGCCAGCGTCGTTATGAAAATCAGCGTTGCCAAAATACTGATTGGCCTGGTGAAGGGCTACCAGATGTGGATCAGCCCCTTGCTCGGTCACAACTGCCGCTTCTATCCCAGTTGCTCGCAATACGCCGTTGAAGCGATTCAGCTGCATGGCGGCTGGCGTGGCAGCTGGCTGGCCCTGCGACGACTGGGCCGCTGTCATCCGTTCCATCCTGGAGGTTTTGATCCGGTGCCCGGCGTCCCTGACCCAGAGCCGAAATCCCTCTCCGGCCCAGAGACTCCAAAAGATGAGACTCAAAGAGACCGCCATGATTCGTAAAAACCCCCAAGGGGACTTGCCGCAAGTCCACCCCAGTGCGTTTGTCGACCCGACGGCTATTTTGTGTGGGCCAGTGATTGTCGAAGAAAACGTCTTTATTGGCCCCTACGCCGTTATTCGCGCCGACGAACGTAATGCCGACGGTGGCATCGAGCCGATTGTGATTGGAGCCCACTCCAATATTCAGGATGGCGTGGTGATTCACTCCAAATCCGGTGCCGCCGTCCGTATCGGCCAACACACCTCGATTGCCCACCGGGCCATTGTCCACGGCCCCTGCGTGGTAAAGGACCGTGTCTTTATCGGCTTTAACAGCGTGCTGTTCAACTGCCAGATCAATAACGGCTGTGTGATCCGCTACAACGCGGTGGTCGACGGCTGCGAGCTGCCCGAAGACTTTTATGTGCCATCCACTGCCCGTATCGATGCCCACACCGACCTGGATAGCATGCCCAGAGTATCCGCCGACAGCAGTGAATTTTCCGAAGATGTTGCCCGTACCAACAACGATCTGGTCGCGGGCTACAAACATATCCAGAACGAGTTTTGAACCATGATTTTACCCCCCGCCATCGCCAATGAGGATTCCGCAATCAACGCCAACGAGGTACACATCACCCTGCCCGACGGCAATATCCTGCCCTTCACTCAGGCACCCACCCTGCTGGATGTCGCCAACGCCATCAGCCCACAGTTTGCCAAACAGGTGGTGGCCGGGTGCATCAATGGCGAAGCCCACGACCTCAGCGACCGGATCACCGACAACGCCGCCGTTACGCTGACCAAGGCCAGCGACGACGACGGGATCGATATTATCCGCCACTCCTGCGCCCACCTGCTGGGGCATGCGCTCAAGCAGTTATTCCCAACCGCCCAAATGGTGATTGGGCCTGTGATCCGCAACGGCTTTTATTACGATATTGCCTACGAACGGACTTTCACACCGGACGATATCAACGCCATCGAAACGCGTATGAAAGCGCTGATCAACACACACTACGATGTGATCAAGCGCATGACTCCCCGTGCCGAAGCCATCCAGCAGTTCCGCGACCGTAACGAGGAATACAAGCTGCGGCTGATCGACGATCTCCCGGAAGTCGACGAACTGGGGCTGTATTTCCATCAGGAATACCTCGATATGTGCCGTGGCCCTCATGTGCCCAACACCCGCTTTCTCAAGCATTTCAAGCTCACCGGCGTCTCCGGCGCCTACTGGCGGGGGGATGCCAACAACGAACAGCTGCAACGTATTTACGGCACCGCCTGGGCCACCAAACAGCAACTGAAAGATCACCTCACCCGGCTGGAAGAAGCCGAAAAGCGCGATCATCGACGGCTCGGCAAGGAACTCGACCTGTTCCACTTTCAGGAAGACGCCCCCGGCGCCGTATTCTGGCACCCGAAAGGCTGGACCCTGTTTCAGCAACTGATCGATTACATGCGCCGCCGCCAACAACAGGCCGGTTACACCGAAGTGAACACCCCGGACATGATGGACCGCAGCCTGTGGGAAATTTCCGGCCACTGGCAAAACTACCGCGACCATATGTTCAGCACCGAAACCGAAGACGGTCGCCATCTGGCCCTGAAGCCCATGAACTGCCCTGGCAGTGTGCTGCTGTTTCATCACGGCCTGAAAAGCTATCGCGACTTGCCCATCCGTATGGGAGAGTTTGGCAAGGTGCACCGCTACGAGCCGTCCGGTGCCCTGCACGGCCTGCTGCGGGTACGCCACTTCACCCAGGACGACGCCCATATCTATTGCACACCGCAACAGCTGAACGCGGAATGCCAGACCGTGATTGCCCTGACTCTGGATATCTATCGCCAGTTCGGTTTTGACGATATCCGCATCAAGCTGTCGACCCGGCCCGACAACCGCATTGGCCACGACGAGACCTGGGATTTGCTGGAGCAGTCCCTGATCGACGCCCTGCAACAACAAGGCATGGAGTACCAGCTCAACCCCGGCGAAGGCGCCTTCTACGGCCCGAAACTGGAATTTGTACTGCGCGATGCCATCGGCCGCGACTGGCAATGTGGCACGCTGCAAGTCGATATGAACCTGCCCGAACGTTTTGACGTCAGCTACATCAACGAAGCCGGAGAACGCGAACGGCCAGTGATGCTGCACCGGGCACTGTTCGGCTCACTGGAACGTTTTACCGGGATTCTGCTGGAGCATCACAGCGGCAAGCTGCCGATCTGGCTATCACCCGTTCAGGCTGTAGTGATGTCCATTGCCGAAGCCCAGAACCACTATGCCAGCCAGCTGGCCGAGCTGCTGAACCTGCACGGTATCCGCACCGACAGCGACACCCGTAATGAAAAAATCGGCTACAAGATACGCCAGCAAACACTGCAGCGCATACCTTACCTGCTGATTGCCGGCAAACAGGAAATCGCCGACGGCACCATCACCCTCCGCGATCGCCACGGCAAACAACTCGGCACCTATCCCCTTGCGGACGCCGTCGAGTTCCTGCAAGAAATGGTCATCGCACCGGACTTTACCCGCTCCGAACAACGCCGCCAGACCTTGCTGCAACAGCTGAACAAGCAGCAGGCCAAAACATGAACCAGCATGCCGATTTACTGCTCCGTGGTGGCACACTGCTGACACCGAACGGCCGTCAGATAGCGGATATCGCCTGCCGTCAGGGCCGTATTGTAGCGCTGGGAGATCTGCGTCAGTGGAGCAGTGATCAGCACCTGAACCTGACCGGATTACACGTATTACCCGGCGTCATCGACAGCCAGGTACACTTCCGCCAACCCGGCCTCGAGCACAAGGAAACCATCGAAGCCGGTTCCCGCGGTGCTGTACTCGGTGGCGTCACCGCCTTTTTTGAAATGCCCAACACCCACCCGCTGACACTCAGTGGTGCCGACCTGCAAGCCAAACTCGACATCGCCGCCAACAGCAGCTGGTGTGACTATGCCTTTTACATCGGCGGTTCTGCCAGCAATCGCAATGAGATGCTGGCGCTGGAACAGCTGCCCGGCAGTGCCGGCATCAAGGTATTTATGGGCAGCTCCTTCGGCGATCTGCTGACCGACAACGACGACGTTCTGCGACAACTGCTCAGCCACGGCCAACGTCGACTGGCAGTGCATGCTGAAGATCAGGCCCGCCTGATAGCACGCAAACAACAATTGGGCGACAACCATTCGGTACACCTGCACCCCCATTGGAGGGATGAACAAAGCGCCCTGCTGGCCACCCAAAAAGTCGTCCGCATGGCTGAACAGGCCGGGCGCAGACTCCATCTGTTGCATGTTTCAAGCGCAGCAGAAATGGCCTTTCTGGCGCACCATAAACGCCTGGTGACGGTCGAGGTCACACCTCATCACCTCACCCTTGCGGCACCAGACTGCTACGAGCAACTGGGCACCCTGGCACAAATGAACCCACCGGTACGCGACCAGCGCCATCAGGATGCCCTGTGGGCAGCGATCAACAACGGCCTGGTCGATGTGATTGGCAGTGACCACGCACCTCACACCCTGGCAGAAAAACAGCACCCCTGGCCGGACTCACCCAGCGGCATGACCGGCGTACAAACCCTGTTACCCATCATGCTCGACCATGTCCATGCCGGCCGCCTGAGCCTGCAACGGCTGGTCGACCTCACCAGCGCCGGCCCGGCACGGGTATTCGGCATCGCGGGCAAAGGCCGCCTGGCCGTCGGCTACGATGCCGATTTCAGCATCGTCGACCTGCAAGCCCAACGCACCATCCGCAACCCATGGATCGCCAGCATCAGTGGCTGGACACCTTACGACGGTCGCCAGGTAACCGGCTGGCCCATACACACCGTCGTCCGTGGTCATGTGGTGGTGCAGGACGAAACCCTGATGACCCGTCCAGCAGCCCAAACCATAAAATTTACCGAATCCTTTTTTGCGGAGCCATCCTGATGACCTCTAACCCCCAAGACACCAGCTCCACGAACCAGTTTGCCCCTCGCACCAGCATCGAACAGGTGGAAGAGAGCAACCAGCTGGCACCAAAGTTCGATGACCAAGGCCTGATTGCCTGCATCACCACCGACGCCGCCAGCGGTGACGTACTGATGCTGGGCTATATGAACGCCGCAGCACTCAAGCTCACCATCGCCACCGGAGAAGCCCACTACTGGAGCCGCTCCCGCCAGGTGCTCTGGCACAAAGGCGCGACCAGTGGCCTGACACAACAGGTAGAAGAAATGCGCATCGACGACGACCAGGACGCCGTCTGGATCAAGGTACGAGTGGCCGGAAATGGAGCCAGCTGCCACGTGGGTTATCGCAGTTGCTTCTATCGCAACATCGCCGTCGCCCAACAATCAGCAACAAGCGATTCACTCACCTTTAATGAATCAGACAAGGTTTTTGACCCGGAACACGTCTACCCCGGCATGCCCAACCCGACCCAACTGTAAACCCCGCTCAGGGACAGGATAAAAAACACTGTAGTGGTCAACTAATCCCGGACAGTATTTTAAAGTTTTCCTCTGCTGCAACGGGCGAAATGCCGTCGTTGAATGTATGAGGTCGCTGCCGGTTGTAGTAGTCCATCAGATAACCACCAAC
>NZ_JAUYVV010000021.1:0-66613 GCF_030689165.1 Oceanobacter sp. 4_MG-2023
CGTCATTTCGCTGCATTCGTCGCCTTGCTCTGAACAACGGCAACACTCGCGCAGAGCCGTGCAGGATTAAATAGATGCCCCCAATAGTTATTCCGCTACGCCATTCTGCAACATCTGGGCATAAAAAAACGGGGCCGCAGCCCCGTCTGTGTGACCAGGATGCCGTCAGAGTGAATCCAGTCCTCGGGCCAGATCCTTGCGAATGTCGTTCACATTCTCCAGACCAACCGCAACACGAATCAAGCCTTGGGTAATACCAGCCGCCAGCCGCTCTTCTTCTGCCAAACGCCCATGGGTCGTTGTACCCGGATGCGTAATGGTGGTTTTGGCGTCGCCCAGGTTGGCGGTGATGGAAATCATGCGGGTGGCATCAATCACTTGCCAGGCTTCTTCACGTCCGCCATCCACTTCAAACGACAATACGCCACCCGGCAGACTTTGCTGCTGCTGGATCAGGTCATACTGCGGATGGGATGCCAGGCCACAATAGTTGACCTGTTTCACCTTCGGATGCTGTTGCAACCAGTTGGCCAGGATAGTGGCGTTTTCACTGTGGGCTTTCATGCGCAGGCTGAGTGTTTCCAGCCCCTTGGTAAAGACCCAGGCATTAAACGGGCTCATGGTTGGACCCGCGGAACGCAAAACACCAATCACGGGTTCAATCAGTTCGTGGCTGCCCAGTACGGCACCACCCATGCAACGGCCCTGGCCATCGATGTATTTGGTGGCGGAATGCACCACCAAATCGGCCCCCAACGCCAGCGGTTGCTGGATCACCGGGGTACAAAAGCAGTTGTCCACCACCAGCAGGGCATTGGCGTCACGGGCCACCTGCGACAGTGCAGCGATATCTGCGACTTCAACCAGTGGGTTGGAGGGAGACTCCAGGAAAAACAACCGGGTTTCCGGCTTGCAATGTGCTGCCCAATCGTTGACATCAACCGGATTCACATAATCGATAGCAACGTTGAATTTACGCAGGAATTTTTCAAACAGAACGATGGTGCTGCCAAACACACTGCGAGAGCACAGGACATGATCCCCCGCTTTCAAATGGGCCAGCGCCGCCGCATAAATAGCTGCCATACCGGAAGCCGTTGCAGCACAGGCTTCTGCCCCTTCCATCGCCGCCAGGCGGTCTTCGAAGGTGCGTACCGTCGGGTTGGTATAACGGGAATAGACGTTACCCGGGTTGTCTCCGGCAAAACGTGCTGCGGCTTCTGCGGCCGAGCTGAACACATAGCTGCTACTCGGGAAGATCGCTTCGGAGTGTTCGTTTTCCTGGGTCCGGTACTGGCCCGCACGAACCGCCAGGGTTTCCATTTCACAATCGGTCAGATCCGATTGATAAGGGGCCAACAAGTCGTGAATATCATTCATCAGGTTTCTGCCTTTTCTATGGCTTAAAAACATGGCCTAAAAACGCAACAGGGCAGCGGAGGCTGCCCTGTTATACAGATTCGGTTCAGGTGTCAGGCACCTGTAATACCGAAATAATCAGGATTCTGCCTCGTTGTGCAGGTCAATCGCTACGTTGTTGGCACTGGCGGCCTTGCGGCCTCCCTTGGAGGAATCGCTGCGCAAGTCGGACAGGCGCTGGAAATAATTGTCATCAATATCGCCGGTGACGTATTCACCGTTGAATACCGAACAATCAAATGCTTTCGCAGCCGTTTTGCTGCCTTCCAGACATGCACTGATCAGGTCATCCAGTTCCTGGTAAATCAGCCAGTCAGCCCCAATGGCCGTTGCAATTTCATCGGTGGTACGGCCGTGCGCAATAAACTCTTCCTTGGCCGGCATATCAATCCCATAAACATTGGGATAGCGTACCGCAGGGGCGGCCGATGCAAAATACACATTGAGAGCACCGGCATCCCGAGCCATCTCAATAATCTGCTCGCACGTGGTGCCCCGGACAATGGAGTCATCGACCAGCAGGACATTCTTGCCGCGAAATTCCAGCTCCAGTGCGTTGAGCTTCTGACGCACGGATTTCTTGCGCTGCTGCTGCCCTGGCATAATGAAGGTACGGCCGATATAGCGGTTCTTCATAAAGCCTTCGCGGTACTTGACGCCAAGCCGATTGGCCAGTTCCTGCGCCGATGAACGGCTGGTATCCGGAATCGGTATCACAACATCGATATTGTGATCCGGCTGCTCCCGCATGATTTTTTCCGCCAGTTTTTCCCCCATCCGCAGGCGCGCCTTATACACCGCGATGCCATCCATAATGGAGTCCGGGCGGGCAAAGTATACCTGCTCAAACAGACACGGCGTCAGACAGGCGTTGTCAGCGCATTGCTGGGTGAAAATCTCACCGGCTTCGGTCATGACAACACATTCACCGGGTTCAACATCTCGCTCAAGCTGAAATCCCAGGGCATCCAGCGCGACGGATTCCGATGCCACCATGTACTCAGGGCCGGTATCGGTATCACGACGGCCATAAACAGCCGGACGGATACCATTCGGATCACGAAAGGCCACCACGCCATAACCACAGATCATGGCGACCACTGCGTAACCACCACGAACACGCTCATGCACACGACGCACCGCCCGGAAGATCATTTCCGGAGTGGGCACCAGCTGCTTTTGTTCTTGCAGTTCGTGAGCAAAGATATTCAACAGGACTTCAGAGTCTGATGTGGTATTGATATGCCGCAGATCTTCACGGTAGAGGTCTTGGGCCAGATCGGTGGTGTTGGTCAGATTGCCGTTATGTGCCAGTACGATGCCGTAGGGCGAGTTCACATAGAATGGCTGGGCTTCCGCCGAGCTGGAACTGCCTGCCGTCGGATAACGTACGTGACCAATGCCCATACGACCAATCAGTCGCTGCATATGGCGGGTACGAAATACATCTCGTACCAGGCCATTATCTTTCCTTAGATAAAACTTTCCCTGATCACTGGTGACAATGCCTGCCGCATCCTGGCCGCGGTGCTGTAGCACCGTCAACGCATCATAAATAGACTGGTTGACATGGGTCTTGGCGACGATACCCACAATTCCGCACATTCGCGTATTACCTCAGAAATCAGACGGGATAGAGGACATCACCCGGTTCGCTGCGCCTGGCAACGTATTACGCGCCCAGTCTGCCAGCACTTCCAGGTGAGGAATAAACATTGATTGCTGCCACCAAGGGTCTTTCGGCACCATGGTAAGCTGCAACCCATAAACAATCGCGACCAGAACAACCAGTCCACGGATACAGCCAAAGACCATACCGAGGATACGATCAGTGCCACTCAATCCGGTCAGACGCACCACCTCGACAATCAGGTGGTTGACCATGGCACCAATAGCCAGTGTGCCCAGAAAGAGCACGACAAATGCGGCGATCCAGCGTAATGAATTGGTTTCAATATAATCAGTCAGGAGCGTGGCCAGATTACCACTGAACATGCGGGCAACCACAAACGCCCCAATCCACACAGCCAGCGACAAGGCTTCCCGGACGAAACCGCGTTTAAGGCTGATCAGGCTGGAGATTCCCAGCACCGCCAATATTACCCAATCAACGACGGCCATCTTGCTCTCGTAGCAGACTCAAAGAAGCGCGCAGTATAGGGTTTAGCATGGATTTCGACAACTGGAGAGACCGGCTTGTGGGCATTTTGCGCCAGCGAAAGCAGAAAAAATTCTATCTCCCGTAGCAATCAAGCCGCATGAATCGCTCTTGAGACAATCATTCATGGGCCAGCCTGGCGTTAGCGCGCCATAAAACGTTTGATGCGAAGGTCCGAGCGCTGCAGCTTTTTTTCCAGCTGACTACGCAGTGTTTCAGCCTGCTGTTGTTGTAGCTCCGGGCCAGCAAACACACGGGTCAGACCATCATCATCGGTACGGGCAAAGGCCTTGAAACCCTGCTGACGTATCGTATCCCGGAAGCCCATGGCATTGTCAGCGCTAGAAAAAGCGCCCAACTGTACTACCCAGGCATAGGGCAAGCCACTGTCGTCGAGATGGCCTCGATCCGGCTGCTTCCTGACCGCCGCAGGGATCATGTCATCCAGCCCGGCCAGGACATCGCTATCGGCTTGCCCGGTTTCCGCTGCAACGGGCTTGGCCGTTTGGGCAGGCGTAACAGCCGGCGTGGCCGTGGATGCCGCTACGGTATTGGCACCCGTCACCGGCTCACCATGACCCGCTGCGGTTCCTTGTTGCGCCGTTGCTGCCGCTGTTTTTGCTGTTTGTTCTGTACTTGCTGTTGCTGTACTTGCTGTTGCCGTACCCGTTGGTTCCGTCGCCGCGGTACCGGGTTGTGGCGTCAGCAACTGGGCCGCCGCCTCACCACTGGCCAGCTGTTCCAGATCAATACGAATACGCTGCTGGTTCTGGACTTCCGTCCAGTCCGGCATATCAGGCATGGGCGGCATATCCTGATCGATCGTTAGCCGCTGGCTGGAACCATCGATCACAATCGGCACGGCGATACCCAGTGCCAGCACAGTGACAACGGCCCCGAGAATACGTTTGTTCAGATGCTTTTCCATACATACTCTCCGCTTTTTTGCTGGGCATGAATGTATGTCAATGCCTGCTCAACGGTATAGAAAGACCCAACAACCAGCCAATGCTCATCAGCAGTGGCCGTTTGTTGCCAGTGCTCCAGGGCATCACGAACCCTTGTACAAGCTGTCACCTCAACGCCGCTGCCTTGCGTCACCACGGTGTGGAAGCGCAGTGCCAGTCCGGCAACATCCAGTCCCCGCGGGCAATCAAGTCCGGCCAGCGTCCACTGCGTGGTATCGGGTAATGCCTGCACCACCGCTTCTACCGGCTTGTCGGCCAGCATGGCCAGCAGAATGCCATCCACCTCTTGCTCTCGGGTGGCCAGATACGCAGCGGCCTGTTCATTATGAGCAACATCCAGCGTCAGTCTGAGTTGTCGTCCATCCGGACACAGGCACTGCCAGCCCTGCAAACGGCCAGGAACCCGCAGGCGCTTGAGGGTTTTGACCACTTCCACTTCAGGCATCAAATGGCCAACCGCTGCCAGCGCCTGTACTGCAGTGGCGATATTGGCCGCCGGAATAAATCCGCGCGGCAATACCCACGACATCGAGGTATCCTCATCCGGACACGGCAGAAAGCGCAGATTCAGAACCGCCTCGCCCCCTTGCACACACTCAGTGATATCAAAGGCTTCGCCCCGCCCCAGCCATAAACCTTCAGCCGCCTCTACCGTCGTGCGAGCACGCTCAGGAGGCATGGGCTGACCACAGACCAGATAACGGTCTGGCCGGACAATGGAGCATTTTTCATAGGCGATAACATCGAGGTCGTTACCCAGCCAGGCTTCGTGATCCAACCCGATACTGGTGACGACCGACAAGTCGGCGTCCACTACATTGACGGCATCCAGACGCCCGCCCAAGCCAATCTCCAAGACACAGGCATCGAGATTCTGTTGTTTGAACCAGGCCAGTGCAGCCAGGGTGCCAAATTCAAAATAGGTCAACGCGATACCTTGACGCGCCTGTTCAACCAGTGCAAATGACTGGCACAGATCCGCATCCGATATATCGTTGCCGTTTACCGACACACGCTCGTTGTAGCGCAGAATATGCGGCGAATTATAACAACCGACCGAAAATCCCTGACGTGACAACAAGGCACTCATCAATGCTGAGGTTGTGCCTTTACCATTGGTGCCTGCGACCAGTATCACCAGCCCGGCCGGGTGCAAGCAGCCCAACCGTTCTGCGACCGTACGGACGCGGTCGAGGCCCATATCAATTTCAGCAGGATGCACCGACTCCAGGTGCTCGAGCCAACGCTTGACGTTCCAACTGCTGAAGTCAGCCATCCTGAATATCCTTCTTGGTTACGACCGGGTTATTACTGATCCATCGCGCTGCGCATTTCCTGCATCAGCGCGGCGACCAGACGTTGAGCTTCGGCGGGGTTGGTGGCATTGTCGGCGATACGGTTAACGATCGCACTCCCCACAATCACGCCGTCGCACACGGCCGATACGGCCGCGGCTGTGGTGCCATTCTGAATACCAAAGCCCACCCCTACCGGGATAGACACGTGTTGGCGAATCCGTTGCAAGTTACGTTCAACATCGTCGACATCCAGGGCTTTCGAGCCAGTCACGCCTTTTAGCGAGACATAATACACATAACCACTGCCAGCCTGGCCAATGGCTTCGATACGCTCATCGGTCGTGGTCGGTGCAATCAGGTACACCATATCCAGACCCGCACTTTTGAAGATGGCGTCAACATCAACGGCTTCTTCCGGTGGCAAGTCGACCAGCAGCACACCATCAACACCGGCAGTCACCGCTGCTGTTACAAAGGTGTCATAACCCATGGCTTCGACCGGATTCAGATACCCCATCAGCACCACCGGGGTCGTGCTGTCAGTAGTGCGGAATTCCGCCACCATCGCCAGTACATCACGTAACGAGGTGTTATGTTCCAGCGCCCGCTCACAGGCCAATTGAATGGTCGGGCCATCCGCCATCGGATCGGAAAACGGCACCCCCAGCTCAATCAGGTCACAACCGGCGTCCACCAGTGTGTGCATCATGGGAACGGTGGCGTCCTTTTGTGGATCACCGGCAGTGATATAGGGAATCAAGGCTTTTTTGCCCGTGGTTTTCAAGGCAGCAAACAAACTAGCTATACGAGACATATCGAATTCCGTCCTTATGCAGTCACGCCATCAAGAGTGGCAATGGTATGAATGTCCTTGTCACCACGACCGGACAGGTTGACCACAATCACCTTGTCGGAAGGCATGGTGGCTGCCAACTTCATCGCAAAAGCGACGGCATGGGATGACTCCAGTGCCGGCATAATGCCTTCCAGCTGTGTCAGCTTGTGGAATGCCTCAATGGCTTCGCTGTCTGTAGCGGCGACATACTGGGCACGGCCAACATCTTTCAACCAGGAGTGCTCAGGGCCAACTCCGGGGTAATCCAGACCGGCAGAGATCGAGTGTGTCCCCATGATCTGGCCGTTGTCGTCTTCCATCAAATAGGTGCGATTGCCATGCAAAACGCCAGGACGCCCTTTACTCAAAGGTGCGGCATGGTCATCTCCTTCCAGCCCCAGTCCACCCGCTTCAACGCCATACATGGCTACTTCCGGATGCTTGATATAAGGGTAAAACATGCCGATGGCATTGGAACCACCACCCACACAGGCCACGACTGCATCTGGCTGACGGCCAATCTGTTCCTGGCTTTGCGTTTGGGTTTCACGGCCGATAACAGACTGAAAATCCCGCACCAGCATTGGGTAAGGATGCGGCCCAGCCGCAGTACCGATAATATAGAAGGTGTCGTCCACGTTGGTCACCCAATGACGCATCGCTTCGTTCATCGCGTCTTTCAGGGTTTTGGTACCGGATGTGACCGATTCCACCTCAGCGCCCAGCAGCTTCATGCGATAGACATTCAGCTTTTGACGCTCAACATCCGTCGAGCCCATAAAGACTTTGCATTCCAAGCCGAAACGGGCAGCGACGGTGGCCGAGGCCACACCGTGCTGGCCAGCACCGGTTTCAGCAATAATCTTCTTTTTGCCCATAAACTTGGCCAGTAATGCCTGACCAATGGTGTTGTTGATTTTATGGGCACCGGTGTGGTTCAGATCTTCCCGCTTGAGGAAAATACGCGCCCCGCCACAGTGGTCGCTCAATCGCTCGGCGTAATACAACGGCGACGGGCGGCCAACATAGTGCGCCAGGTCGTGATCAAACGCTTTCTGGAAATCTTCATCATCACGCAGTTTCAGATACGTTGCTTGCAACTCATCCAACGCCGCGGTCAGGGTTTCAGAGACAAAACGGCCGCCGTAAATACCAAAGTGGCCGCGCTCATCGGGCAGATTAGCGTCTAATACCGCAGCATGTGCGTTTTGTTCAGAAGTTGTGTTGTTCGTAGTTGACACGATACACCTCATTCATAAATGCCTGAATCTTGCTGGCATCCTTGATGCCTTTGTTTCCGGGACCATTGGCCTCAACGCCACCGCTGACATCCACTGCAAAAGGATGTACATCGCGAATAGCGGTTGCCACGTTATCGGGAGACAGGCCACCAGCAAGAATAATGGGTTTGTTTAAATCGTCTGGCACCAGCGACCAATCAAAGGTTTCGCCAGTACCACCCGGAACACCGGGTTTGTAGCTGTCTAGCAGCAGAGACAAGGCACCTGGGAAGCGCACGCACGCCTCCACCATATCCGACGCTTGCCGAACACGGACTGCCTTGATATAGGGGCGGTTGAATTGTTGGCAAAAGCCATCGTCTTCGTCACCGTGGAATTGAATAAGGTCGATTCTAACGACATCCAGAACGCTTTGCACTTGTTCAGAAGTCGGATTCACAAAAAGAGCGGTTACCGTAACAAACGCCGGAACCATAGCCACAATAGCAGCCGCTTGCGTAATATCAACCGCTCTCGGACTGGGTGGGTAAAACACCAGGCCAATGGCATCGGCCCCGGCATTCACAACCGCCAGAGCATCTGCTGCACGGGTAATACCACAAATCTTGGCACGTGTACGGGTCATGGGTAAGGTCGGCATCAGCAAGCTCCTGCATAAATCCGGCGATGGTAGCAGAAAACAGGCCTGCAAAGGTCTGGTTCAGCCGTCAGTCAACGCCAGTACAGGCTCTAACAGTAACGGACCAAAGGGCTGGCTGGGAATATCAAATTGCTCCGGGTAACGTACCCCAACAAAATGCAAACCATCCCCTGGGGCTGTCACTCCGGCGGCCAGGCGGGATTTGGCTTCAAGTACCTCGGTCATCCATTCGACCGGCTGATGGCCCTCGCCAATAGGAATCAGGCAGCCAACGATATTACGCACCATATGGTATAGAAAGGCGCTTGACTCCAGCTCCAGCATAATCAGATTACCCCATTGCCGTACTTCGATACGGTGCATGGTTTTGACTGGGGTTTTGGCCTGGCAATCCTTGGCCCGGAAAGAAGAAAAGTCGTGCTCACCCAACAACAACTGGGCAGCCTGATGCATACGGTCGGCATCCAACGGATAACGCCACCAGGTTAACTGCTCATATTGCAGTGCCTGACGGTATTGGCTGTTGTTGATCAGGTAACGATAACAACGGGCCTGGGCTTTGAAACGGGCGTGAAAATCCGTATCGACCTGGCCAATCCACTGCAACGAGATCTGGGCTGGCGTATTGGTGTTAATCCCCATTAGCCAACCATAATCACTGCGTTTGGAAGTGGTATCGAAGTGGATAACCTGACGGGTTGCATGCACACCGGCGTCGGTACGCCCTGCACAGGCAATCTCAACCGGGTGATTGGCGACCTTGGAGATAGCCGCCTCAAGTGCGGCCTGAACCGTGGGTTCATTGTGGTGTTTCTGCTTCTGCCAACCGTGGAAACAAGCGCCGTTGTATTCCACGATGGCAGCATAACGATAGGTATCAGACATGGATCAGGTCAGCGAATCCAGCAAGTTCTGGGCTTCCTGCTTCTGATGGTCGCTACCTTCCTGAACAATTTCGCCCAGCAGTTCCTTGGCACTGTCGGACTCACCCATATCAACGTAGGCTCGTGCCAAATCCAGCTTGGTGTCGTTGGCATCAGTACCGGACAAGTAGGCAAATTCATCTTCTGTTTCTGCCAGTTCATCCAGGTTGATCGAGTCTGCGGTGAATGATGGAATATCCATCTCGTCAAGACTTTCACCGGCTGGCTCTTCTGGTGCTTCTTCCAGGTCGGCCAGTTCCGGCAGCGCTTCAGATTCCAGATCAAACGTTAATTCTTCGAGATCATCCAGAGGTGGCAATTCATCCTCTGCGGCGTCCTCTTCCACGGCGGCTACTGGCAGTTCTGTTTCCGTAACGGCTTCCAGTTCCGGTATATCGTCAAGGTCGCCCAACTCTGGCAAGTCTTCCAGTGTTTCTGGAGCACTGTCAGCGCTGGCCTCGTCTTCCAGCTCGGCCAGGTCAAAATCATCGAGCTCCATATCCAGCTCAGACAACTCATCCACGGCTTCTTCTGCCGCATCGTCAGACCCAGCGGCTTCAGCCTCTGCGAATTCTTCCAGCTCGCCCAGTTCCGGCAACGCCAGTTCATCATCACTGTCGTCGCTGTTGACCAGCATTCTGGCACCAGACAGGTCTTCTTCGCTCAACTTGGGCAGGTCTGTCATCGCATCCAGCGAATCCAGTTCCGCTTCCAGGCTGTCGAGGTCAAACTCCATCAGGTTATCGTCTGTCAACTCTTCAGCACTATCGCTGGCACTGGTGGCTTCTGTCGCCGATGCCAACATTTCCAGTTCATCATCAGCAACCGCGTCGTCGTCGGCTTCCACAACTGGAAGGTCAAAACCGCTGCTTTCTTCATCGTCAGCCGTTGAGCTGTTATCTTCCTCTACTTCCAGCTCTGGGATATCCAGCTCAGGAACGTCGAATTCCAGTACGTTGTCATCGCTGCCGTGATCAGTATCCGCCAGGCTTTCTTCTTCAACCTCGCCCAGTTCTGGAACATCCAAGCCATCCAGATCAAATTCCATCACGTTATCATCCGACAGCCCGGCAGATGCGTCGCTTTCCAGAGGCTCTTCTGACAGCTCGGCCAGCAGGTCGTCTGACACATCAAAATCCATCAGATTGTCGTGTTCTGGCTCACTGACTTCTGTTTCCGGCTCGGCAGCCAGTTCTTCACTACTGTCTTCAAAGGCAGAGAGATCAAATTCCACACCCTGGTCGTCGGCAGAAATCGTGATCTCGTCGGTATGGTGCTCGTCGCTATCCGCCAGGCTATCCAGTGAAAAGTCCATGCCGTTGTCATCTGCGGCCGGAAGGTCGGCTTCGATATCGTCGCCCTGATCCAGCGCGGTTTCGAAATCCATCGCATCGTCACCCAGCACAGGCATGATATCGATGCTTTCTTCCATATCCGTGACGGGAGTCTCTGCCTCTGCTGTCGTCGCAGTGTTGTCCAGTTCACTTTGAAATTCCATGTCCAGATCATCAAGCGATATACCAGACAGAGCATGGGTAGACGGTGCAATCGGATTACTCAGGCGGGAGCGGAACTGCTCTGCAAGCGTAATATCGTCATCTGAGCCGAAGCCCAACAAACGTGCTTCTTCATCGGCAAAGGCGCTGTCATCGTTGAGTTCAGCCAACACTTCCAGCAGTTTAAGGCTGAGATCCGTGCGCCCGGGTTGGGATTCTACGGCTGGAGTCAGTTTGCTCCGTGCTTCATCAAAACGGCCATAGGCAATATCGGCATCCACAGCGGTCAGTAATTCATCCGGTGCATCCAGGCTGTCGGTTGAAATATCCAGCGCATCATCATCAAACAGGTGGTCACCCAATTGCACACCGCTGTCACCACTGCTGCTGCCCTGATCGAAGTTGAAGTGGTCAAAATCCTCGCTTGGTGAAGCGGCGGCGGCCACTTCCTCACTGGCTTCCTGTAACAATGCGGCTTCCGCATCGTCATCGGCTGCTTTTTTAGCAGCCTTGCCTGCCAGGAGTTTTTTCATCAGCGAATAAATCAGAGCGATCAGCAACAACAGAACAGCCAATACGCCACCCAACATGATCGGATCCTGCAGAATGCGATCGATCATGCTTGGCGCTGGCGGTGGCGGAATCACCCGAGGTTTAGGGCGCTGCTCTGCCATTTCCGGCTTGGGTTGTTTGGGTTCAACGGCGGCAGCGGCAGTGTCCGGCTTGGGCTCTGTATCAGCACCTTCAGCACCTTCAGCACTATCGGCGACGCTCTCACTGCGCTCAATCGCGCCAGCAGCCGGAGTGGTGTCTGCTTCGCTGGCCGGTGTTGCCAGGGCACTGGTTTCATTGTCCTGGCCGGCGTTTACTTGCAGGTTGGCCAGCTGGTCGTCTTTCAGGCTGACCAGACGTTGCAGAGCTGCGATCTGTTCTTCCAGAGAGGCAAGCCGGTCTACCAGTTCGTTGTTTTCACGGCGGCTTTTATCCAGGGTTTCCAGTGCGATTGCCAGATCATTTTCCAGTGCTTCGCGGCGGCCATCACCACGACCGACAATCTCACCACTGGCACCGGCAGAACCGGATTGTTCTCCGCGGTCCGATACCAGGCGTACTTCACCACCGGTTGATGTTGCACGGGCAGATGGCGTGGTTGCTGCTCGCCCGGTTGCATCCAGTTGCGCGGTACCGGCAATTTCCTGATTCTGACGTGCCACTTCGGAAACGGCATCATCAAAACTGATGGTACGAATTTGCTCAGAGTCTGGAATACGCAATACCTGATGGGTTTTCAGGCGGTTGATGTTGCCACCGATAAAGGCATCCGGGTTCTGCTGCTGGATGGCAACCATCATTTGTTGCGGTGTAATGCGGGGATCGGGCCGGGTAGCCAGAGCAATGGCCCACAGGGTGTCATTCGGCTGTACCCGGTAAGTACCCGGTGCGCCAGAGTCACTTTGCCATTGTTCCGCATTATTATGATTTGACGGCGCAGGTCGATTGGTTGGGGCCGCTGGACGGCTGGCGGCCGCTGGCGCGCTGGCTGCACCGCCAGTAGCGGTAGCCGTACTGGTTGGTGTGGATACCAGCGGTTGATAACTTTCTTCCGCAAAAGTAGGAGGGTCGAGCAATACGGTAAACTCTCGTACGACACGGCCGGATGGCCAGTTCAACTCAACCAGAAAATTCAGAAAAGGCTCGGTAACCGAATCCCGGGTCGTCAGGACAATCTTGTCGCCCACTACCTGAAATTTTATTTTGGTAAGAAAATAGGAACGTTCGACGTTGGAGCGTTCAAAGGCTTCGGCACTGGCAAGTACCGGTTTGATTTCCCATTCAGAGAGACCTTCTGAATCGACCAGAACTATTTCGGCAGCCAGAGGCTGATTCAGCGCCGACTTGAGCGTCAACTCTCCCAGTCCCAAGGCCAGTAACTGAGTTGACACGGTCAAGCTTCCGACCAGCAGCAAGGCATTCGCAAATAGGCGCTTCATTGATGCATCCTTGGTTGTCACTTTACGGCTTTATAGCCCTGATTAATCAAAAATTTACGGATATCAAATCCGTCAGCAAGCACTAATACTGGCGGAGGATAATCAAATCCAAGTATCAAGGATAACCGGTTCTGGCGCAATCGTTGCGGCCGATATGCGTCAACAAAACTGATATGTATGAAAGGTTTATGACGTACTCGAGATGTTGCGTATGAAAAAGCGGACACTCGTCCGCTTTTATTTATCAATTTCTATGAACGGTTTAACAAAATCCGCAACATTCTGCGTAAAGGTTCTGCCGCCCCCCAGAGTAATTGATCACCAACGGTAAACGCAGAAATATATTCTGGCCCCATATTCAACTTGCGAATGCGGCCTACCGGTATATTCAGCGTGCCGGTAACGGCTGCCGGAGTTAATGCCGTCATACTGACATCACGGTCATTGGCAATGACACTCACCCACTCATTATGAGACGCCAGAATGGCTTCAATTTCGGCCACAGGAATATCACGGGTCAGCTTCATGGTCATTGCCTGACTGTGGCAGCGCATGGCACCAACACGTACACAAAGGCCATCAATAGGCACTGGATTATGCCCACTCCCCATAATCTTGTTGGCTTCTACCTGGGCTTTCCATTCTTCACGACTCTGACCGGAATCCAGTTGTGAATCGATATAAGGAATCAAACTACCGGCCAGCGGTACACCAAAATGATTTTTGGGATATTCATCACTATTGATAAATTCGGATACCTGACGATCGATATCCAGAATAGCAGTAGCGGGATTGTCGAGTTTATCGCTAACATTGGAATGAATGGCGCCCATTTGCGCAATTAATTCGCGCATATGCTGGGCACCGGAACCGGAAGCTGCCTGGTAGGTCATGGGGGCAACCCACTCCACCAGCCCTTGCTCAAACAGACCACCCAGTGCCAATAACATCAGACTGACGGTACAGTTGCCGCCGACATAGGTTTTGATGCCGTCTTCGAGGCCCTGGTCAATCACACTGGCATTGACCGGGTCGAGTACAATAATGGCGTCGTCTGCCATACGCAAAGAGGAGGCGGCATCGATCCAGTAGCCTTGCCAGCCGGTCTCACGCAAAGCGGCATACACTTTGGAGGTGTAATCCCCCCCCTGACAGCTGATAATGACATCCTGCGCTGCCAAGGCGGAGAGGTCGTAGGCATCTGCCAGTACGCCGTTATCCTTGCCACCCAGAGTCGGTGCTGTTTTGCCTGCCTGGGAGGTGGTAAAAAATTGCGGGGTAATCAGGGCGAAATCACCCTCTTCTTCCATCCGCTGCATCAGTACGGATCCCACCATACCGCGCCAACCAACCAATCCTGTTTTTAACATGTGTTTTTACCTTGTTCTTGATACAGCAAAACCGCGACAGGCGCGGTTTGCATTCCAAACGGGTATCCGGGTTATCTGACCAGTCACAGTATACCCGGACATTACCCCCGGGTATGCCGCCAGATTACAGGGCTGCCAATACGGCTTCACCCATTTCACTGGTGCTGACACGGGTCATGCCTTCCGAGAAGATATCCCCGGTACGCAGTCCCTGATCCAGCACCTTGCTGACAGCCGCTTCAATCGCATCTGCAGCGACACCTTGATCAAGGCTATACCGTAGCATCATGGCCACCGAGAGGATAGTTGCCAACGGGTTAGCAAGGCCCTGACCGGCAATGTCCGGCGCGGAACCATGACACGGCTCGTACATACCCTTGTTGTTTTTATCCAGCGAGGCAGAAGGCAGCATGCCGATAGAGCCGGTCAACATGGCGGCGGCATCGGACAGGATATCGCCAAACATATTGCCGGTAACCAGTACATCGAACTGTTTTGGAGCACGTACCAGCTGCATGGCGGCATTGTCGACATACATATGCGACAGCTCGACTTCCGGATAGTCTTTTGACATTTCTTCCATGATTTCGCGCCACAGCACGGTCACTTCCAGTACGTTGGCCTTGTCAACCGAGCAGAGCTTTTTGTTGCGCTTCATGGCTGATTCAAACGCCACTCGACCGATACGACGGATCTCGGATTCGTTATAGACGTAGGTGTTGTAGCCTTCACGCTCGCCATTTTCCAGTGTCCGTACACCCCGTGGCTGACCAAAATAAATGCCGCCTGTCAGTTCACGTACAATCAGGATATCCAGCCCGGAGACCACTTCCGGTTTCAGGGTTGAAGCATCCGCCAGCTGCGGGTACAGGATGGCCGGACGCAGGTTGCCAAACAGGCCGAGATTTTTGCGGATATCCAGCAGCCCTTGCTCCGGGCGCTTGGAGCGGTCTTCCAGCTTGTCCCATTTGGGGCCACCCACAGCCCCCAGCAGGATGGCATCTGCGGCCAGCGCCTTGTTCAGGCTGTCTTCAGGCAGCGGGAAACCGGTAGCGTCGTATGCCGAACCACCAACGAGACCATGATCAATCACCAGCCCCATGTTAAAACGACGATCGACGGCTTCCAGCACCTTGACGGCTTCCGCGACAATTTCAGGGCCAATACCATCACCTGGCAACACCAGAATTTTCTTGCTCATTATTATGTCCTGTTACTGACGGTGGCACCGGCTACCCGCCGCCACCGTAAAATTCACAACCAGCCCAGTTCGACGATCGATCCGGACCCTTGACCTGTATTAACCCGCGTTAAATAACCAGGGGGATGATTCACGGCGAGCCGCTTCGTACTGGCGAATATCGTCCGCATCCTGCAAGGTCAGCCCGATATCATCAAAACCATTCAGCAAGCAGTATTTACGGAAAGCATCCACCTCAAATGGAATATCCTGGTCATCAGGAGTCAGAATCAACTGTTTTTCCAGATCGATGGTCAGCGCATAGCCTTCGCTGCCGGATACCGCCTTGAACAGGCCATCCACAACCGCTTCTGATAATACAATCGGCAGCAAACCATTTTTAAAACAATTGTTGTAAAAGATATCGGCGTAACTAGGGGCAATCACCACGCGGAAACCAAAATCTTCCAGTGCCCAGGGCGCATGCTCACGACTGGAGCCACAACCGAAGTTTTCCCGTGCAATCAACACGGAAGCCCCCGCGTAACGCGGCTGGTTCAAAACAAAATCGGGGTTTAATGGCCGACCGCTGTTATCTGCATCCGGCTGGCCTTCGTCCAGGTAACGCAATTCGTCAAACAGGTTAGGGCCAAAGCCACTGCGTTTGATCGATTTCAGAAACTGCTTCGGTATGATCATGTCGGTATCGACATTGGCCCGGTCCATTGGCGCTACGATGCCGGTGTGTACAGTAAATGCTTTCATGCTATTTCTCCGGATCAGAATTCGCGAACGTCAACAAAATGGCCTGCAACAGCAGCGGCAGCGGCCATTGCCGGGCTGACCAGATGCGTCCGGCCGCCATACCCCTGACGACCTTCAAAGTTGCGGTTAGAGGTGGAAGCACAATGCTCACCGTTACCGAGCTTGTCAGCATTCATTGCCAGACACATGGAACACCCTGGCTCACGCCATTCAAAACCGGCCTCGATAAAAATCTTGTCGAGTCCTTCCTGCTCAGCCTGGGCTTTCACCAGACCAGAACCCGGAACGACCAGCGCTTGCATAACGCTGCTGGCTACCTGACGGCCTTTGGCAATGTCAGCGGCCTGACGCAGATCTTCAATACGGCTATTGGTACAAGAACCAATAAAGACCCGATCCAACTTGATGTCGGTAATTTTCTGACCAGCTGCCAGCCCCATATAGGCATAAGCCCGTTCAAAACCGGCACGTTGGGCACTGTCGCGCGCGTCGTCCAGAGTCGGGACGGTTGCATCAATGGTGGTGACCATTTCTGGCGAGGTTCCCCAGGTCACTTGTGGTTTGATGTCTTCCGCACGAATCTCAACGACCTTGTCAAACACGGCATCGTCGTCAGACACCAGGTCTTTCCAGGCCGCCATGGCCATATCCCATTGCGCGGCTGTCGGCGCGTAAGGGCGACCCTTGACGTACTCCGCCGTAATTTCATCAAAGGCCACCATGCCCACACGGGCACCTGCCTCAATGGCCATGTTGCACATGGTCATACGGCCTTCCATGCTCATTGAGCGAATGGCAGAGCCACCAAATTCCATCGCACAGCCATTACCGCCAGCCGTACCGATAATACCGATGACGTGCAATACCACGTCTTTACCCGTAATGCCTTTGCCTAACTCGCCGTCTACCTTGATCAGCAGATTTTTCATCTTGCGCTGGATCAGGCACTGGGTCGCCAGTACGTGCTCAACTTCCGAGGTGCCAATACCATGTGCCAAAGCCGCAAAAGCGCCGTGGGTCGCAGTATGTGAGTCACCACACACAACGGTCATGCCCGGCAAGGTAGCTCCCTGCTCCGGACCCACAACGTGCACGATGCCCTGACGCTGGTCTTTCATCTTGAATTCGGTAATTCCGAATTCATCACAGTTGCTGTCCAGTGTGACGACCTGGATCTTGGAAACAGGATCAACAATACCGTCCACTCCGGATTCACGCTCGACGGCGGTGGTGGGTACATTGTGATCCGGTGTCGCCAGGTTGGCATCCAGCCGCCATGGTTTACGCCCGGCAATACGCAGGCCTTCAAACGCTTGGGGTGAGGTTACTTCGTGTAATAACTGACGATCGATATAGATCAGAGCGGTGCCATCGTCACGCTCTTTGACGACATGCTGCTGCCAGAGTTTGTCATACAATGTTTTACCGGCCATGGTGGCTCCTTATTGGAATTCTCTGTCGACTGGTGTGCTTTCACGGTCCCCGCCCTTTGTATGTGGACGATTGCGTTATGGTACTCACTCTGATAAACAACACAAATTCATTCTTTTTCTATATTGAATTCCTAACAGGAATACCTTGCCAGCCATCAAGCCGGAGACACCATCGGAGGCATTATGGACAGCCAACAACTGAAAGCTTTTTTGGCCGTTGCCCATCACCGGTCCTTTTCACTGGCCGCGGAACAGTTGTTCCTGACACAGCCCGCAGTCTCCAAACGTATCCATCAACTTGAACAGCAGCTGAACAGCCCACTGTTTGATCGTCATAACCGTTCTATCAGCCTGACGGAGTCCGGTCAGCGGCTATTGCCAAAAGCCCGAGATATTCTCGAATTAATGAATGATACCCAGGTACAGATCAGTAACCTGACCCATTCGGTTGAAGGCACATTAAGCATGGCCACCAGTCACCATATTGGCCTGCACAGAATCCCGCCTTTTTTGAAAGCCTTTGTACGACAATATCCGGCGGCCCAGCTGGATATCCGCTTTCTCGGTTCAGAAGATGCCTATCAGGCGGTAGAGCAACGTCAGGTAGAATTGGCTCTGACAACATTGGATAAACGTCAGCCGGATAAAATAACCGCCATCCCGCTGTGGCAGGATGATATGGTCTGCGTCTGTGCCCCCGGCCACCCGCTCGCACAGCAACAGGTCACTCTGGCCAGCCTGGCGGAGAATGCCGTTATTTTGCCAGAGCCAGATACCATTACCTACCGGGTGGTAGATGCAGCCTTCCGGGAGGCGGGGCTGACTCTGGAAACCCGGATGCCGACCAATTACCTGGAAACCATCAAAATGATGGTGGGCGTTGGGCTTGGCTGGTCAGTGCTTCCGTCCAGCATGGTCGACGAACAACTGTCAGTTCTGCCCTGGCCCGGTGTACCGATGACCCGCTCTCTCGGCGTGATCCACCTGACCAATCGTACTCTGTCGAATGCCGCCAGCGCCCTGATTAGCCTGCTCAGTAACAACAATCCTGACGCATGACATCATGACACAAGGCACCAGGGCGTAAGCTGAAAACATAAACGATCAATACCAACAAGAAGCTTGGCTTCTGCCTTGACGGTCTGTCACGGTATGATCGCTGCTTGCACATCAATCACACGGGAGACGCCGTTATGCTGAACATCAATCATTTGCTGGTCGTACTGGACTCTGACCACCCAGAACAAACGGCACTGAACAAGGCACTCTGGTTAGCCGAAGTACTGAAGGCTGATGTGTGTTTACTGGCCTCTGTCTACGAACCTTATTGCGGTGAAAGTCCTTATCTGGAAGAAGAAACCAAACAACAGATCCGGCGGGCACGCATAGAAGCGACCAACCGCTGGATTGAAAGTTTTGTACCAGAAGTGGAAGAACGTGGTCTCAAGGTTCGTACGGAAGTACATTGGAACAAGCATCTGCACGAAGCCGTCATCGAATCTGTCCGTACAACCGACTACGACCTGGTTATCAAGGGAACCCAGCCCCATAATCTGATCGACCGTTTGTTTACCAATACCGACTGGAATCTGATGCGTCATTGTCCGGCGCCGGTCTTACTGGTCAAGTCCCCGGCATCATGGAAACAAAACCGCATTCTGGCAGCGATTGATGCGACCTCAACGGATGAAGGCCATCAGCGCATCAACGACAATATCCTCGCCTATGCAGAACATCTGGCCGACCATTTTGAAACCGACCTGCATATGGTCAACGCTTTCCCCCAAGTGGATCTTGCCTTCGCCATGGTGCCCGAAGTCACTGCCCCGGATGATATTCAGGCCTATATCACCGAGCAGCACAAAGATGCCTGCGAACAGTTGGCGAAAAAATACAATATCAACACCGATCATGTGCATATTGTGGAAGGAGAAACCGACATCGTTGTTGCCGAGACCGCAGCAACCATCGCCGCGGATGTATTGGTCGTCGGGTCCATAGGACGCAGTGGTATTTCTGGTGTATTTATTGGTAACACGGCTGAGCAACTGGTCGACAAGATTGCCTGTGATGTTCTTATCATCAAGCCACAAGATGGCGTATTGCCGGATGCTGAATAACCTGGCGAGCCAGGAATTGCGGGCATAAAAAAACCGGGCCTCAGGGCCCGGTAAAATTCAAGATCAGAGAGTGAGAGAGCGTGATATTCGGGCTGCAGAACAGCCCGGGTCACAATGATATGACTCACTAATCAGATTAAGTTCCTGCTTTTATTTCCTGACGCCTTTTTCTTTCAGGGTTGTTTCGATTTCGGCCAGGCATGCCGGATCATCGATTGTCGATGGCGCGGTGTAATCTTCATTGTTGGCAATATTCCGCAAAATCTTACGCAAGATTTTGCCGGAACGGGTTTTTGGCAAACGCTGTACAACAACCGCATGTTTGAAACTGGCGACCGCACCAATCTGGTCACGAACACGTTTCACCAGCTCACGCTGCAACTCACCTTCGTCAACGTCGATACCATCTTTAAGCAGGATCAGGCCCAGCGGCTCTTCACCTTTCAAGTCACTGGTTTGGCCAATAACAGCACACTCCGCCACTGCTGAGTGCCCAGCCACGACCTCTTCCATTTCACCAGTCGACAAACGGTGTCCGGCAACGTTAATGATGTCGTCAGTACGGCCGAGTACAAACAAGTAGTTATCTTCATCCAGATAACCACCGTCACCGGTCACATAATAGCCTTCAAAGGTACGCAGGTATCCAGCAACAAAGCGGTCATGATTACCCCAGATGGTTGGCAAACATCCCGGCGGCAATGGCAGTTTAAGTGCAATGCTGCCCTGCTCGTTACCAGCAACCGGATTGCCCCGTGAGTCCAGAATCTGCACATTGAAACCAGGTGATGGACGGGTCACAGAACCTGCTTTTACCTCAGCAGGCTCAAGCCCCATATGGTTACCAGCGATAGCCCAGGCTGTCTCGGTCTGCCACCAGTGATCCACAATCGGCCGCTTGATGTGTTCCATCACCCAGTCATACGTCGGTGGATCCAGCCGCTCACCGGCCATAAACACGGTTTGCAACTTGCTGAGGTCGTATTGCTGTGCCAGCAGACAATCCGGGTCTTCCTTGCGGATGGCACGGAACGCGGTTGGTGCTGCAAACAGCCCTTTGACACCATATTCTTCACATACCCGCCAGAACGCACCGGCATCCGGTGTCCGTACGGGTTTGCCTTCATAAAACACGGTCGTACAACCAGCCAGCAACGGGGCATAAACCATATAGGAATGACCCACGACCCAACCAACATCCGATGCTGCCCAGAAGACATCACCGATCTGCATGTCGTAAACGACTTCCATACTGTATTTCATGGCAACCGCGTGGCCACCATTATCCCGAACCACACCTTTCGGCTTACCTGTAGTACCCGAGGTATAGAGTACGTACAGAGGATCCGTCGCCAATACCGGGGTGCAGTCAGCAGGCTCTGCCGCAGCGACACCGACTTCCCAGTCAATATCGTATTGATCATTCAGTTCACAACGGCATAAATCCCGTTGCAGGATAATGCAGCACGATGGCTTGTGTTCAGCAATATCAATCGCTGCATCAAGAATCGGTTTGTATTCAATGATTTTACTTACTTCAATACCACATGAGGCCGACACAACGACCTTCGGTGCGGCATCGTCAATCCGTACAGCCAGCTCATTGGCGGCAAAGCCACCAAATACGACAGAGTGGATAGCACCCAGACGCGCACAGGCCAACATGGCAATGGCGGCTTCTGGCACCATCGGCATATAAATAACAACCCGGTCGCCTTTTTCAACGCCTTGAGCTTTCAGCAAGCCAGCAAAGCGGGCCACTGCCGATGTGAGCTCTTTATAGGTATAAGAACGTTTGGTGTTCGTAACGGGAGAATCATAAATCAGGGCTAACTGATCGCCGCGCCCTTTCAAAACATGATAATCAAGAGCCAGATACGCGGTATTCAGTTCACCATCGGCAAACCAGCGGTCTATGCCATTCTCATCCTTGCTTAAAATAACATCCGGTGCTTTGAACCATTGTATTTTACCGGCTTGTTCTGCCCAGAAACCTTCGGGATCATTGATGGACTGTGTATATTGTTGTTGATATGTCATTAGTCTTCCCCCTTGACTGTCGGGGGATAGCATAAGCGATGGCTCATTCTTGCAGCTATTCGACCAAGGGGGATCACACCTTGGTCTATAACCAGCTGTTGTCAGATTGGTGTATGCCATGTCGATTTCTTCTATAAAACGGCTTTCCATCAAGATGATCTGGCATCATTTGAGTATGGCACAGCCATAAAAAAACCCGCCGAAGCGGGTTCTTTTATGGCTGTTCAAACAACAGGCTTATGCTTGTTTACCAGCCGGTTTTTTCTTTCAGAGCCATACCGATGTCAGCCAGGCTGCGTACGGTAGTCACACCAGCGTCTTGCAGTGCGGCAAATTTTTCATCTGCGGTACCCTTGCCACCAGAGATAATGGCACCAGCATGACCCATGCGCTTGCCTGCAGGTGCCGTCACACCGGCGATATAGGAAACCACTGGCTTGGTAACATTGGCCTTGATGTAGGCAGCCGCTTCTTCTTCAGCAGTACCACCGATCTCACCAATCATTACGATGGCTTCAGTCTGCGGATCGTTCTGGAACAATTCCAGTACGTCGATGAAGTTGGTACCCGGAATCGGATCTCCACCAATACCAACACAGGTAGACTGACCAAAACCATAATCGGTTGTTTGCTTGACCGCTTCGTATGTCAGGGTACCGGAACGGGAAACAATACCGACTTTGCCTGGCAAGTGGATATGACCTGGCATAATACCAATTTTGCACTCTCCTGGAGTGATAACCCCAGGGCAGTTAGGTCCGATCAGGCGTACACCCAGCTCGTCACATTTAACCTTGGCATCCAGCATATCCAGCGTCGGGATACCTTCCGTGATACAAACGATCAGTTTGATACCAGCGTTAGCGGCTTCCAGGATTGAATCTTTACAGAAAGGTGCTGGTACGTAGATAACAGACGCTTCTGCACCAGTAGATTCAACGGCTTCAGCCACAGTGTTAAACACTGGCAGGCCAAGATGAGTCTGGCCACCCTTGCCCGGGGTTACACCACCGACCATTTGGGTGCCGTATTCAATCGCCTGTTCAGAGTGGAAGGTACCTTGGGCACCAGTAAAACCCTGACAAATAACTTTTGTATCTTTATTGATTAAAACGCTCATGATTACCCCTTATTTGCCAGCTGCTGCGGCAACAACTTTCTGTGCTGCGCCAGTCAGATCGGTGTCAGCTATGATGTTCAGGCCACTTTCAGACAGAACCTTGGTGCCTTGTGCTGCATTGTTGCCTTGCAGGCGAACAACAACAGGTACCTTGACGCCAACTTCCTTGACCGCACCGATAACGCCTTCTGCAATCATGTCGCAACGGACAATACCACCGAAGATGTTGATGAATACTGCTTTGACAGAATCATCAGAGAGGATGATCTTGAACGCTTCAACAACGCGTTCTTTGGTAGCACCGCCACCTACGTCCAGGAAGTTGGCAGGGTTGCCGCCATGCAACTTGACGATATCCATGGTGCCCATGGCCAGACCTGCACCATTCACCATACAACCGATATCACCATCCAGAGCAACATAGTTCAGCTCCCATTTGGCAGCATGTGCTTCGCGCTCATCTTCCTGGGAAGGATCATGCATTTCTTGCAAATCCTTATGACGATATACCGCGTTACTATCGATGTTCAGTTTCGCATCCAGACAGTGCAAATCGCCATCAGAAGTGATAACCAGCGGGTTCACTTCCAGCAATGCCAGATCCTTGTCAGCAAACAATTTGGCCAGACCAATAAAGATTTTGGTGAACTGTTTGATCTGATCGCCTTTCAGGCCCAGCTTGAATGCCAGCTCGCGACCCTGGTAAGGCTGTGCGCCAACCAGTGGATCAATCGTTGCCTTAAGGATTTTTTCTGGAGTTTCTTCTGCAACCTTCTCGATTTCCACACCACCTTCGGTCGATGCCATGAAAACAATACGTCGGGTTGAACGGTCAACAACCGCTCCTAAATACAGCTCTTGTGCTATGTCAGTACAGGTCTCAACCAGAATACAACTGACGGGTTGGCCATTTTCATCCGTTTGGTAAGTTACCAGATTCTTGCCCAGCCACTGATCGGCAAAGGCAGTAATTTCATCCTTGGAGGTCACCAGCTTGACACCGCCGGCTTTACCGCGCCCACCTGCATGTACCTGGGCTTTGACAACCCAACGGTCACCGCCGATTTCATCAGCTGCTGCTGCTGCTTCTGCTGCTGTTTTGGCTGCCACACCTTTTGAGACTGGCAAACCGTACTGAGCAAAAAGCTGTTTACCCTGATATTCGTGAAGGTTCATCGCTTTTGTCCTATTTATTTTTAATTTGTCGGATGCCGAACAACTTGTGTGCAAAGCACAGAGTGCGAAGTGTTCAGCTAGATAAACAAAGGCCCGGACTAACCGGGCCTGGGCCTTACCTCGGTCTTACTTTTTCTTCGGGCGACGATTCGCTTTATGAATTGCTGCATTGTTGACAGACAATGCGGCTTCATGAAGCGCTTCAGATACTGTCGGATGGGCAAAAACCATCATACCGACATCTTCTGCACTGGAACCGAATTCCATCGCTACAACCACTTGCTGACAGATATCACCAGCACTTGGTCCAATCACACTGGCTCCCAGAATACGATCTGTCTCGGCACTGGCAATCACCTTGACAAAACCATCAGTCTGGTTACCAGCCATCGCACGGCCATTGGCGGCGAATGGGAAAGTACCTACATTGTACGCTTCACCATCAGCCTTGACTTCTTCCTCGGTTTTACCAACCCAGGCAATTTCAGGGTTGGTATAAATGACCGAAGGAATCACGTCATAGTTAACCTGTGCTTTGTGACCGTGGATACGCTCGGCAACCATAACACCCTCTTCAGATGCCTTGTGTGCCAGCATGGGGCCACGAACCACGTCACCAATCGCCCAGATTCCAGGCGCGTCGGTTTTGCACGCTTCGTCGACATGAATAAAGCCACGCTCATCCATATTGACGCCACAGTCGCCAGCCAACAGATCATCAGTGTATGGCTTGCGACCAACCGCAACGATCAATTTGTCGAACGTTTCGGTCTTCTCTTCGCCACCTTCCTGGAAAGTGACAGCAACAGCACCATCTTTTACCTCAGAACCGGTCACACGGGCACCTAGACGAATGTCCATACCCTGTTTTGTGAACAGTTTCTGAGCTTCTTTCGCAACAGCCTGATCAGCCACGTGCAGGAACTTGTCCTGGGCTTCCAGAACGGTCACCTTGGCGCCCAGACGGCCCCAGACAGAGCCCAGTTCCAAACCGATAACACCAGCACCAATCACGCCCAGACGAGCAGGAACGTCTTTGAATTCCAGCGCACCGGTTGAATCAACAATGATGTCTTCAGTCAGAGGCGTTGGCGGAATGTTCACAGGAACAGAACCGGTCGCGATGATGATATGTTCCGCTTCAAGCAGTTCAGCGTCACCACCATGAGGGGTGAATTCCACTTTTTTGCCAGCCAGTACTTTACCTACACCTTCCAGACCAGTCACACCATTGGCCTTGAACAGGGCAGCAACACCCATGGTCAGGTTTTTAACAATCTTGTCCTTGCGTGCCAACATGGTCGCAATGTCAACAGACACTTCACCGGTGCTGATACCGTGCAGGTCAAAATCGTGCTTGGCTTCTTCATACTTGTGCGAAGTGTCCAGCAGTGCCTTGGACGGGATACAACCCACGTTCAGACAGGTACCACCAAAGACGCCTTTGCCTTCCTTGCTCAGCCACTTGTCGATACAAGCGGTTTTCAGACCCAGCTGGGCACAACGGATAGCAGCAACGTATCCACCAGGACCACCACCCACTACGACTACATCAAATTTTTTGCTCATTACCAATAATCCTTAAATTGTCGATTATACGTCCAGCAACATACGTGCAGGATCTTCCAGCAAGTTCTTGATGGTCACCAGGAACTGAACTGCTTCCTTGCCATCAATCATGCGGTGGTCATAAGACAGCGCCAGATACATCATTGGCAGGATTTCAACCTGGCCATTAACAGCCATCGGACGATCCTGAATCTTGTGCATACCCATAATAGCGGTTTGCGGTGGGTTCAGAATTGGCGTAGACATCAGGGAACCGAATACACCACCGTTGGTGATGGTGAACGTACCACCCTGCATGTCTTCGATACCCAGTTTGCCGTCACGGCCACGCTTGGCGAAGTCACCGATCGTACCTTCGATTTCTGCCAGGCCCATGCTGTCTGTATCGCGCAACACAGGAACAACCAGACCGCGCTCTGTGGATACGGCAACACCGATATCCTGATAGCCATGGTAAACCATGTCATTGCCGTCAAGCGATGCGTTAACCGCAGGGAAGCGTTTCAAAGCTTCAGTTGCCGCCTTGACGAAGAAAGACATGAAGCCCAGTTTTTGGCCATGTACTTTCTCGAACTGGTCTTTGTACATCTTGCGCAGTTCCATCACTGGCTTCATGTTGACTTCGTTGTACGTAGTCAGCATCGCAGCGCTTTGCTGTGCTTCAACCAGACGCTTAGCGATAGTGGCACGCAGACGGGTCATTGGAACGCGTTTTTCGATACGCTCACCAGCAATCGGGGCAGCCACTGGAGCAGCAGCCGGAGCTGGAGCTGGAGCAGCCGGTTTGGCTGGTGCCGATTTCAGGTGATTAACAACATCTTCCTTGGTAATACGACCGTCTTTGCCGGTAGCCTTGATGTCTGCGCCTGCAACACCGTTTTCTTCTGCAATCTTGCGGGCGGCCGGGCTCATGATCAGATCACCGGCGTCTGCTACTGCAGGGGCAGCCTCAGCAGGTGCGGCTTCTGCGGCAGGTGCCGGAGCTGCAACGTCGCCAGCAACAAAAATAGCCAGCACTTCATCACTCAGTACAACATCATCTTCGTTTTTGAAGACTTCTTTCAATGTACCGTTCGCAGGAGCGACTACTTCCAGAACGACTTTGTCGGTTTCGATATCAACCAGCAATTCATCACGCTCAACTGGTTCACCAGGCTGTTTGTGCCAGGTTGCTACCGTGCCATCAGCAACTGATTCCGGAAAAGTCGGGGCCTTGATTTCGATGCTCATTATTGTTTCCTTAAGAATTCCGTCGGTTAGCCCTGCAGATCCAGAGCTTCACTAATGTATTGTTCAAGCTGCGCAAGGTGCAGCGCCATATAGCCAGCAGCTGGTGAAGCAGATGCAGCACGTCCGGCGTAGTTCAGTGTCATTCCCGGCTTAAGGCTGTTAATGGCACGTAGCATGTAATGCTGGCTGTTGTACCAGGCACCCATGTTTTTAGGTTCTTCTTGTACCCAGAAGATTTCTTCCATATTCGGATACAAAGACAGAATGGCCTTCAGATCGTCATGTGGGAACGGATACAGCTGCTCGATACGAACAATGGCAATATCCTTGATCTCTTCCGCGCGACGACGTTCCAGCAGGTCGTAATACACCTTGCCTGAACACAACAACACACGGCGTACTGACTGCGGATCCAGCTCATCAATCTCATCGATAACCGTCTGGAAGTGACCATCGGCCAGCTCTTCCAGCGTGCTGGTTGCCAGTTTGTGGCGCAGCAGGCTTTTCGGAGACATAACTACCAGAGGTTTACGCACCGGACGAATCACCTGACGACGCAGCATGTGATATACCTGTGCTGGCGTAGAAGGAATACAAATCTGGACGTTATGCTCTGCGCACAATTGCAAATAACGTTCCAGGCGCGCAGATGAGTGTTCAGGCCCCTGACCTTCATAGCCGTGTGGCAGCAGCATGGTCAAGCCGCACAAACGGCCCCATTTATGCTCACCACTGGAAATAAACTGGTCAAAGACTACCTGGGCACCATTGGCAAAATCACCAAACTGGGCTTCCCAGACCACCAGTCCACCCGGTGTTGTCGTGGAATAACCATATTCAAAGGCCAATACGGCTTCTTCAGACAGCAAGGAGTCGTACAGATCAAAGGATGGTTGATCGTCACTGACATGACATAAAGGGATATAACGGCTGGCGTCTTTCTGATTGTGCAGAACGGCGTGACGGTGCGAGAAAGTTCCCCGGCCAACGTCCTGCCCGGTAATCCGTACTGGATAACCTTCTTTCAGCAAGGTTGCGTACGCCATGGTTTCAGCGTAGCCCCAGTTGATCGGCGATGCACCGACTCCCATGCGGCCACGGTCTTCCAGAATCTTGCCAACCTGACGCTGAACGGCAAAACCTTCCGGTATTTCCAGCAACTTGGCGGACAGCTCTTGCAGGGCTGCCAGATCAAAGGAGGTATCAGCAGTGGCTGTCCACTCATGACCCAGATACGGTGTCCAGTCGACGAACAATTCCTTGTTAGGCTCTTTGACCAGGCTTTTTACTACGTGGCGGCCTTCATCCAGAGCACGGCGATATTCTTCTTCCAGCTCTTTTGCGTCTTCAGTAGTAATAACGCCATCAGCAATCAACTTCGCCGCATACAATTCGCGGGTTGTTTTCTGCTTCTTGATTTGTGCGTACATGATTGGCTGGGTACCGGATGGCTCATCCGCTTCGTTATGGCCACGACGGCGATAACAAACCATATCAATCACAACGTCTTTCTTGAATTCACGACGGTAATCAGCGGCCAGCTGTGCAGCAAACAGTACAGCTTCCGGATCATCACCATTCACGTGCAGAATCGGTGCTTCGATAACCTTGGCAACGTCGGTACAATATTCAGTAGAACGAACATCTTCACGTTTGGAAGTAGTAAAGCCTACCTGGTTATTGATTACGATATGAATCGTACCACCGGTTTTGTAAGCCCGGGTCTGGGACAGCTGGAAGGTTTCCATCACCACACCCTGACCTGCAAATGCAGCATCACCATGCATGGAAATAGGAACCACCAGTTCACCGGCTTTATCACCACGACGATCCTGACGGGCACGAACAGAACCCTCAACAACCGGCGATACGATTTCCAGGTGAGACGGGTTAAACGCCAGCGCCAGGTGTACTTCACCGCCAGAGGTCATCACATTGGATGAGAAGCCTTGGTGGTATTTTACGTCACCATGTGACTGGTATTCAGACTTGCCTTCGAACTCATCAAACAGATCGGACGCTTTTTTACCCAAGGTGTTGATCAGGGTATTCAGACGACCACGGTGCGCCATACCAATAACAATTTCTTTGGCACCGTATGAGCCGAAACGCTGAATCAGTTCATCCATCAGAGGAATCAGTGACTCACCACCTTCAAGACCAAAACGCTTGACGCCCGGGTAACGGGAACCCAGGTATTTTTCCAGGCCTTCAGCTGCAACCAGACGCTCCAGCAAATGCAGTTTGACTTCATTACTGTATTTGGGGTGGGCACGTGCACTTTCCAGTCGTTGCTGGAACCAGCGTTGCTCTGCGGTGTTAACAATGTGCATGAACTCGGAGCCTACGGTACCGCAGTAGGTTGCTTCGAGCACATCGATAATTTCTTTCAGCGTTGCTTCTTCCTGGCCCATAAACAGGGTACCAGTCTGGAATTTGGTATCCAGATCCGCTTTCGACAAGCCATGGAAATGCAGATCCAGGTCGGGAACATTTTGTCGTTCCATCAAACCCAGTGGATCCAGAGAGGCATGCTGGTGACCACGGCCACGATAGGCATTGATCAGTTGCAGTACCTGAACCTGTTTACGCTCATATTCAGTACTGACACTGCCTTGGGAAACCGGACGGTTACGATGCTGATTTTTTGAAATGAGCAGAAACTGTTCACGGATCGCTTTGTGGGGAGTGTCGACGGTAACGCTTTCGTCGGCCCTTGGAAGTTGATCAAAATAATTACGCCACTCTTCAGGTACCTCACCAGGATCCTTAAGATAGGCTTCATAGAGCTCTTCTATGTAAGCAACGTTACCACCCGCTAACTGGGAGGTGCTCCATAGCTGCTCCATTGTTTGCTCGTGCATGTACGATCACCCTGTTCCTGTAAACATTGAGGAGATCACCCACAGAGTATTTTGCACCGACTCTAGCACTGCCAGACGAGTTAGAGGGCCGACTGATAGGTCGCAAGGCCTCTGAGGTGAATCAGGAATACCCTGATCCCTCAATTGCATTATTAAATTCGTAAAATCACGCTTTGTGGGCGTGATTTTAAAAAATTTTTCACGAAAACAGACTGTGTGTCCAGCCCACTTACGTCTAACCAGCACCCCGTATCATACGGGATGCAGGCCAGTTGCCGATTAAACCTGTTGGTTCAACAGCATGTTGCGGATATGACCAATTGCGCGGGTCGGGTTAAGACCTTTTGGACATACATTGACACAATTCATAATACCCCGACAACGGAACACACTGAATGGATCAGACAGATCACTCAGACGCTCTGCTGTTGCGGTATCACGGCTATCCGCCAAGAAGCGGTATGCCTGCAACAGACCGGACGGGCCAACAAATTTATCCGGATTCCACCAGAACGACGGACAAGCCGTTGAGCAGCAGGCACACAGAATACATTCGTACAGACCATCCAGCTTCTCGCGCTCTTCCGGCGTCTGCAAACGTTCGATCGCAGGCGCAGGTCGATTATTCAGCAAGAACGGCTTGATGCGCTCATACTGGGTGTAGAACATGGCCATATCAATCACCAGGTCACGAATGACCGGCATACCGGGCAGCGGGCGCAATACCAGCTTGTCCATCTTGCCGTTGGTCGCTTCGGAAAGCGGAGTGATACAGGCCAACGCGTTCTTGCCGTTAATGTTCATGCCGTCAGAGCCACAGACACCTTCACGACAAGAGCGGCGATAAGCCAGGCTTGAATCCTGTTCTTTCACCAGAGCCAAGACATCCAGAACCATGACATCTTTGCCGCCAGGAACGGTGATATCGTAATCCTGCATGTAAGGCGCAGAATCCTTTTCTGGGTTGTAGCGATATATACTTACCAGCATTGCATACCTCCCATTAATAGGTACGGATTTTCGGTGGGAACGCTTCCATGGTCTTGGGAGCGAAGTTCACTGCGCGCTTGCCAATCGTCTTGGTTTGCGGGAAGTACAAGGAGTGGCACAACCAATTTTCGTCATCACGTTCAGTGAAGTCGTTACGGGCGTGTGCACCGCGGGATTCCTTACGCTCAATAGCCGCAACCGCAGTTGCATAGGCTGTTTCGAACAGGTTATCCAGCTCCAGGGCTTCAATACGTGCCGTATTGAAAGCACCACTCTTGTCGGCCAGCACAGTGTTCTTGACGCGAACACCCAGCTCATCCAACATTGCCAGACCTTTCTCCATGCTTGGGCCTTCGCGGAATACACCGAAGTACAATTGCATGGTTTTTTGCAGGTCTGCGCGCACGTCAGCCACACTCTCACCTTTGGTGGAGTTGTTCAGACGATTCAAACGCGCCATTGCCGCTTCAACATCGGCTTCCGATGCATCAACTGATTCAAATCCATCGCGGAAGCTTTGTTCAACCTGCAAACCAACAGCACGGCCAAACACCACCAGATCCAGCAGTGAGTTACCACCCAGACGGTTGGCACCGTGAACCGAAACACAGGCGATTTCACCCGCGGCATACAGACCTTCAATAACAACGTCATTGCCGTTTTCGTCAACGGTCAAGGCCTGGCCACCAATATTGGTCGGTACACCACCCATCATATAGTGACAGGTTGGAACCACCGGGATTGGCTCTTTCACAGGGTCAGCGTGGGCGAAGGTGCGAGACAGTTCCAGAATCCCTGGCAGCTTGGCATTCAGGGTTTCTTCACCCAGATGATCCAGCTTCAGGAATACGTGATCGCCATCTTCACCACAGCCACGGCCACCCAGGATTTCCAGTACCATGGAACGGGCAACAACGTCACGACCAGCAAGGTCCTTGGCGTTTGGAGCATAACGCTCCATGAAACGTTCACCGTCCTTGTTGATCAGGTAACCACCTTCACCACGACAGCCTTCAGTAACCAGTACACCCGCTCCGGCAATACCGGTTGGGTGGAACTGCCACATTTCCATATCCTGCATTGGCACACCAGCACGGATCGCCATACCAACACCGTCACCGGTATTGATCAGGGCATTGGTTGTGGACTGATAGATACGTCCTGCACCACCGGTTGCCAGCACTGTCGCCTTGGCTTTGATATAGAGCGTTTCGCCCGTTTCAATTTCAATGGCGATCACACCAGCGACCTGACCCTTGGAATTTTTCACCAGATCAACGGCATACCATTCATTCAGGAAGGTAGTGCCGCCTTTCAGGTTGCCTTGATACAAGGCATGCAACAGGGCATGACCGGTACGGTCAGCCGCAGCACAGGTACGGGCAGCCTGACCACCCTTACCAAAGTCCTTGGACTGTCCACCAAATGGACGCTGATAGATTCGACCTTCTGATGTACGAGAGAAAGGCAAACCCATGTGCTCCAGTTCGAACACAGCCTGAGGACCGACTGAGCACATGTACTCGATAGCATCCTGGTCACCGATATAATCGGAGCCCTTGACGGTATCGTACATATGCCAGCGCCAGTCATCATTGGGATCATCGGAAGCAATGGCACAAGTAATACCACCCTGTGCTGACACAGTGTGGGAACGGGTTGGAAAAACCTTGGTCACACACGCGGTTTTGATACCCGCTTCGGTCAGCTGCAGAGCGGCACGCATGCCAGCACCACCACCACCGATCACGATGGCATCAAACGAAATGGTTCTGATTGATGACATAACTCACACGCTCCAGAGGATATCGATACCCCAAACGAGGTAAACAAACAAAAAGCCGACACACACCAGCTGGAACAAGAAACGTACACCAGTATTTTTAAGGTAGTCGGTTGAAATGGTCCACATACCAACCCAGGCATGTGCACAAATAGATATCAGGGCGGCCATACTGAATACTTTCATCCAGGTCTGAGCAAACAATCCCTGCCACTGAGCGAACTGCAAATCTGGTGAAGCCACCAGAAAGCCCACAAGAAACAGTGTATAGAGGGCCAGCACAACAGCACTAGTTCGCTGTACTACCCAGTCATAAAGGCCACTACGGCCAAGATTTGTAACACTTGCTACCATACCCAAACTCCTGCCAGAAGAATCACGATCGCACCAAGTACCAGAGTAATAATGGCAGCAGTACGTCCACCTTCTTTGCTTTCACCAATTCCCATGTCCATCAACAGGTGTTTGATACCTGCCACAAAGTGGTAACCCAACGCAGACAAAATGCCCCAGGCGATGAACTTGACTATTCCGTTATCAAATGCGCTCGTCAAATTGGCGAAGCCTTCCGCAGACTCCAGTGACTCTGCCAACGCAGCCAGCATAAATGCGACAGCGAAGAACAGGATGAGACCGGAGATACGATGGATAATGGATGCTTTGGCGGGAAGAGGGAGCTCAATAGTAGTAATATCCAAGTTTGTAGGTCTATTGCTATTCACGGCTCTTTACACTCTCTTATGGGCTCACTACCCGCAAAACGGGGAGCGAGCGCGGGCTCAAGAAGACGGTCCCAACCTGTACAACTCTTGCACAAGTTTTAAGACCGCGACAAATTATAGTCATGCACCTTCTCTTTTACAAACACTTAGCACCTTGAGTTTACTACTATGGTATGTAGTGTTTACACGATGCCCAGACTCAGCGTGTCTGAATCGGGGAATATACCCTGTCGAAACAGAAAAATATGCTCGACCCCATGGTAATTGACAAAATGAGTTCACAACCTATAGTGAACCCCCTTAATTAGAGGTAACGCCTTAATTACTGGGCTTAATTTGAACAGCAGGAGGCCTATCCATGGCTGACAAAAAAGCAATACTAACGGTCGATGGCATTAAAGAATCCCTGGAATTACCTGTATATGAAGGAACCTTGGGGCCGGATGTTGTTGACGTTCGTAGCCTGACTGGCAAAGGCCTGTTTACTTACGACCCTGGTTTCGTATCCACAGCAGCCACAGAATCCAAGATTACCTATATTGATGGTGATGCCGGTGTTTTACTGCACCGCGGCTACCCTATTGAGCAACTGGCAGAGAAATCCGATTACCTGGAAACCTGCTACCTGTTGCTGCACGGCGAACTGCCATCACCAGCCGAAAAAGAAACCTTCGTCAGCACAATCAAGAACCACACCATGGTTCATGAGCAGCTGAGCCATTTCTTTAACGGTTTTCGCCGCGATGCCCACCCCATGGCCATCATGTGTGGCGTAGTGAGCGCCCTGTCTGCGTTCTATCACGACTCACTTGATATTCATGATGACAAGCACCGCGTCATTTCCGCGCATCGCCTGATTGCGAAAATGCCAACTTTGGCAGCTATGGTTTACAAATATTCCATCGGCCAGCCATTCATGTATCCGCGCAATGATCTGAGCTATTCCGAAAACTTCCTTCACATGATGTTCAATACACCATGCGAAGATCGGGAAATCAGCCCAATCCTGGCCAAGGCCATGGACCGCATCTTCCTGCTCCATGCCGATCATGAACAAAACGCTTCCACTTCGACTGTACGCCTGGCCGGCTCTACCGGTGCCAACCCGTTTGCCTGTATTGCTGCCGGTATTGCGGCACTTTGGGGCCCGGCACACGGCGGCGCCAACGAAGCAGTACTGCACATGCTGGCCGAGATTGGTGATGAATCCAACATCGACAAGTTTATTGCACGTGCCAAAGACAAGGAAGATCCTTTCCGCCTGATGGGCTTTGGTCACCGCGTATACAAAAACTTCGATCCTCGCGCCAAGGTGATGAAACAAACCTGCGACGAAGTATTGGCAGAACTCGGCATGGAAGATGATCCAATGCTGAAAATCGCCATGAAACTGGAAAAAATCGCTACCGAAGATGAATACTTCATCAAACGTGGCCTGTATCCAAACGTCGATTTCTACTCTGGCATCATCCTCAAGGCAATCGGCATTCCAACCGAACTGTTCACGGTTATCTTTGCCACTGGCCGTACGCCGGGCTGGATTGCCCACTGGAATGAAATGATCAGCAGCGACTACCGTATTGGTCGTCCGCGTCAGCTATACACTGGACATCAGCGTCGGGATTACCCAGCCTGATTTTCATAGCAATAAAAAAAGCCGCTTAATAGCGGCTTTTTTTATGCAAACAAACTTCTCATATAATCGTTTTCCCTACACCAGAATCAGCACTCTCATTAATAAAAACACCTATTGATTCAATAAGAATTTTCAATAATTGATATTTTCTTTATAGATCTTGGTCGTATATGAGCACCACTGACTGGCCATATCAACAGACCGGCTTTAATACTTTTTATATCAGCCAGACAAAAGTAAAGCCGACCAATGGCTATATAACATAGCGAGAAAAAACAGATATCCAGAAGAAACTTCCCGGCAGGCTCATCGTATTTCACCTTTCATCCATCGTACTGATGACACTAAAGTCGCAAATTTCACCCTCGTCAGCTCAGTGCTCACCCGCAACGACGGACAAAGTTGCCAAACACTACACCATCAGGCCACCACGACAGCCAGTGAATCCCCTACCGCCAACACCTTAATCCGCTCAACCAGCGCGTTTTGTCCAAATATCAAGCGTCGATCAATCAGGCAATGCTGCTTCAAAGCCGCCACAACGTCAGGCTGGCGCTGTTGGGTCAGAAGGTCTCGAGTCGGTATCACACAACGTTCACAGGGCTTGACCAGTAACAACTGCCCTTCATCATGAGTCAAAGCCCGCCATTGCTGCTCTGCAAATGCCTCCCCACCCCGTACCACCACATTGGGCCGAAAGCGCAGCATATCGATGTCCAGCCCAGCACTTTGACTCAAGGTCGCCAAGGACTCCTCACAGGTCACCAACAAAGGGAAACCATCAGCAAAACCAACCCACTGTCCGACGCTGGCACACTCCCGGTCGACCTGACGATGACTCTCGGGCGGCATAAACACCAGTCGTGCCGGTTTGCCCAATACTTCCGTCAGCCAGTTGGCCGCCAGATCTCCGCAATCCAGTGCTTCCGCCTTGTCCGACCAGACAGAAACGGTCAGCTGCCGACTACTGGCACCGGGAGGGTCAACCACCAGGTCTTCCATTCCATCCATCCCCAGAGTCAGCACACCTTGCTGCAACCGGGTCTGGATACTCGCCATCACAGGCAACCGGCGCTGAGTCAAAAACTCACCTTCCGGGTCAACAATCATATAGCGACGATCTCCTACCGGCCCTTGATGATCAAAGGTCAGACGATCAACCCGATAGCCGGCACAGGATTTGACCGGATACAAATACAGATCAGCAATTTCTATGGTTTGCGCTGTCATGGTAGCCCTCCGGCTGACATATTCTGGTAAAAAATAACGATGCCACAAAAAGCCATACAGACGCCAATCGATACTTGCCATGATGCCCATTGAGGCAACCACAGGCCGTCGTCACCCCCTTCACATCCTTGCCAGTACTGCTTGCATCACTGCTGCAGGAGTTATCTGCTGATAACACGGCGGCTGAATATCGCCGCTTCCCGGGTGAAGGCAGCGTTTTGACAAACAGGGGGCGCATGAGTAATCACTTTTTAATACCGTCATGGCAGGCCCCAGGGCCCCGGTCAGGGAAGCATCGGTAGCACCATAAATAGCCACTGCCGGAATTTCCAGAGCGGCGGCCACATGGCTCAAGCCGGTATCCACTCCCACAATGGCTTCAGCATGAGCCAGATAGGCAGTCAAGGAGTCCAATCCCATTCGAGGTAGTACACTGACACCCTCCACCCCATCAGCGATGACCATTGCCCGCTGATGTTCTTCTTCATTACCCCAAGGCAATACCACCTGGCGGCCACTGGCAACCACATCCGTTGCCAGCTGACGCCAATAATCCTCCGGCCACAATTTGGTAACCCAGGTTGTGCCGTGCAAAAACAGCCAATAACTGGCCTCTATGTCCGGAGCCTGCCAGCGATGGCGATCCACCCCATAGCTGAAGGGGTACTGTGTTTCATCGTAGCCCAGTGCCATCGCAAACAAGCGCCGCAAGCGATGGATGGCATGTTCCCCTCGCGCCACAGACAGAGTCTGGTCATACGCTCGTGCTGCCAGAGGTTCCCGGGCGCTGTGACGATCCAACCCTACTTTGCGACCACACGCCAGTCGAGTAATCAGCGCACTTTTAATCAATCCCTGGGCATCCATCACAAGATCGTACCGGGTTGATTTCATTTGCTGGTAAAACGCGCGCATTTCCGCCCGGTTATGCGCTGCCAGCGGCTGCTTGCGCCAACGCCGCCAGGCCACCGGAATAACCTTGTCGACCACCGGATGCCAGGCAGGAATATCTGCAAAAGCCTCCTCGACCACCCAGTCGACCGATAAACCAGGCAAGGCCCGGCGAGCATCTTCCAAGGCAGGCAAGGTATGAAAGACATCCCCCAATGATGAGGTTTTAATCAGCAGAATTTTCACAACAGCACCCAACTACACAGTTGCGCGGAAAGTACCGCCTGCCTGCCCAGGATGCAAATTTTGCTGCTCCCCGGACACGCCTTTCTTGACAAGCCCTACCGGCAGCGCAAGTATCGCTGCCCCGGCAAACCTCACCCGCCTTGCTCACAGGAACCGTCATTACATGCTGCTCAGATCGTGGAAATTCTGGATAAGCCTCGCCATTCTGCTGGTCTTTGCCGTTGTGGTTGAACGTAGTTATGGCTGGATCGCAGTACTGGCCAGCTGGCAACGTATATCGGCGGCAGAGCTGGCCGTTGCAGTCACCCTGATGCTGGTCAGCTATTTGCTGCGGGCATTCCGCTTCTACGACTTTTTTAATTCATACTGCCACGGCCACTGGTGGCGGCTGACCCGCATTACCGTATTACATAACTTTTTTAACAATCTGTTGCCCATGCGCAGCGGTGAGGCGGCATTCCCGATGCTGATGAAAACCCATTTCAGCTGCCCGGTACGCCATAGCTTGCCTGCGCTGTTATGGCTACGACTGCTGGATCTTTATGTCTTGCTGGCACTGGCGGTCTGGACCTTGAGTGATCTGCCCGGCAACCCGATCTCCGTTGATCCCGCACATGTCTGGCTGTGGCAAGCTGGCTTGCTGGTTTTACCGTTATTGGTTTTACCGGTACAGAATCGTATCCGTCAGCTGTTAGCCAGTCACCCGGGTTCCGTTGCCAACAAACTCGCTGACCTGATGCAGGCCCTGCCTTCGTCGCCCTGGCCGTTTATTCGTGCCTTGTTATGGACGCTGGTCAACTGGGTACTAAAGCTGGCAATTTACGCTTGGGTGTTGCAACAATTTATTACACTCAGTTTTGGGCAATCCTGGGTCGGTGCCAGTACCGGAGAGCTCAGCAGTATTCTGCCGATTCATGGTGTCGCAGGTGCAGGGACTTACGAAGCAGGTATTGTCGCCGGATTGTTGCCCTGGCAACTGGACACCGCAGCAGTCCTGGCCGCGGCTGTTAACCTGCATCTCTTTGTACTCGGTTGCACCCTGCTGCTGACCGCCATAATCACCTTGGCCACCAGCCGCTTGGGCAATCGGCACAGCAGTACAAATACCTAGGTATCCAGGTGTTGAAAGATTAATTGCATCTATGCAACGGTTGCCTCGTTTTATCACTCGGCGCTTTTGGGTATCATCCGCGGACTTTTAAAGTCTGCAGAGTGGTAACCCCGTGATAGATTGTAGCAAGCCGTCCTTGTCCATCGTTATTCCCATGTACAACGAAATTGACAATGTCGGCCCCATGGTTGCCCGGGTACATGAAGCCCTGATCAGCTATCAGGGTTACTGGGAACTACTGGTGGTGGATGATGGCAGTAACGATGGCACCCCCCAGGCACTGCACCGCGAAGCGGAACAATACGGTCCTCATGTCCGGGTCATTGAATTACGCCGTAACTTTGGCCAAACAGCTGCCATGCAGGCGGGCATCGACGAGGCTCGAGGTGAGATGATCGCCACGCTGGATGGTGACCTGCAAAATGATCCCGCCGATATTCCCCGCATGATTGATCACCTGATCGAAAAAGACCTCGACCTGCTCACCGGCTGGCGTAAAAATCGCAAGGACGACCTGGTGATGCGCAAAATTCCGTCTCGCATCGCCAACCGCCTGATCGGCAAGATTACCGGTGTACGGATTAATGACTATGGCTGCTCACTGAAAGTCTATCGGGCTGCCATTATCAAGCAAGTACGCCTGTACGGTGAAATGCACCGCTTTATCCCTGCTTGGGTCGCTGCGGTTGTGCCCCCCAGCCGGATCGGTGAAATTGTTGTTACCCATAATGCCCGCACCGCAGGTACCTCCAAATACGGCATTTCCCGTACTTTCCGGGTGATTCTCGATTTGTTGTCGGTTTACTTTTTTATGCGCTATCGCGCCCGTCCAGGCCACTTTTTTGGCATGATCGGTTTGGGCATGGGATCGATTGGTACGTTGTTATTAATGTATCTGGCAGTGATCAAGTTCGGCTTTGGTGAAGATATTGGTAGCCGCCCTCTTTTTCTGATCGCGGTGGTCTGTGTTATCGCGGCGCTGCAATTCCTTACCACCGGCGTCATGTCTGAGCTCATTTCACGTACCTACTTTGAGTCATCACAGCGGCAGCAGCATCAGTATATTATCTATAATCGCGATGGCGCTTCCGACGACAAGGAAGCCTGCTGGGCAGCTCCCGGCCAGGTTATTGTTGAAGCATCCACTCCTGAAGCCAATTCAGATAACGACGTCAGCAGTCAGGGCTGATTGCGATGAAAATACCACTCCCCACAGCGTTGCCGCTGTGGTTGCTGCCCGTGCTGATCGGATTTTTTTCCCTTAATCTGGGTGGCTATTTGCTGTTTGATCATGACGAAGGCGCTTTCAGTGAAGCCACTCGCGGCATGTTTGAGCGTGGCGATTTTATCACGACCTGGTTGAACGACCGGGTACGGTTCGACAAACCGATCCTGATTTACTGGCTGCAAGCCATCTCGATATCCCTGTTTGGCACGGAGGTCTGGGCTTTCCGCTTGCCTTCTGTGCTGGCAGGGATTGGCTGGTCTTTGTCGGTGTTTGCCTTTGCGCGTCGTTATATCAGCCGCGATACCGGCATCGCCGCTGCCATCATCTGTGCCAGCGCCCTCGGCATCAATATGATCTCCCACGTGGCCACGGCGGATGCGTTACTCAACCTGATTCTCACCGCTACGTTGCTGCTGATGTATCACCACAGCCAACTCAGTCTGGTGCAGCCTGAATCCCCCGGTACCCGGCAGGTGCTTTACGGTATCTATGCCCTGATGGCACTGGGTGTACTTACCAAGGGGCCGGTCGCCGTCGCGATTCCCCTGGTGGTCAGTGTGATTTTTTATCTCTGGAGTGGCCAGCGTACTGCCCTGCTGAAAGCACTGTTTTTTGTACCGGGCTGGCTGCTGTTTCTGGTCATTGCGGCACCCTGGTACATCGCCGAATACCTGGCTCAAGGGCAGGCGTTTATTGACGGTTTTTTCTTTAAACACAACGTCAATCGCTTTAACAATGCCATGGAAGGTCATGATGGTGGCTTGTTGTTTTACCCACTGGTATTGCCTTTTGTGCTGGCTCCTTTTGGGCCGCTGCTGCTGCGTATGCTGCCCAGCATCACAAGTGTTACGCGGGAGCCGCTCAACCGGTTCTTATGGATCTGGTTCTTGTTTGTCCTGATCCTGTTCAGCCTTGCCAGCACCAAATTACCCCACTACATATTGTATGGCTGCACGCCGCTGGTGTTATTGATGGCCCGTTATCGCTTTCAACTGCGTCGCCGTTGGCTGGTCGCCATACTGCCCTTGCTGTTTTTTGCGCTGATGGCGGCTTTTCCCTTACTGATCCCTTCGATCAAGGCTGGATTGACCAATCCGATCGAAATCGAAACGGCGGAACGTGCCGCTCTCTACGTCAATCAGGATTTTGCCATTATTGCAGCGGTGTTTGGCCTGCTCTCACTCCTGGCCATACTCTGGAAGCGTCTGCCTATCTGGCACGGTCTGTTGGTTACTGGAGCACTGCAGACCCTGTTTGTCTGGTATGTATTCGCTCCGGCCTTCAGTGAAGCACAACAACGCCCTATTCATGACGCAGCGATGTTTGTGCGCCAGCTGGGCCTTGATGTGGTCACCCAGTCAATTGATACCCCCAGTTTTAACGTCTATCTCGACCGGGTAACACCACGCCGGTCACTGGAGCCCGGTGAGATCGGTTTTGGCCGGATCGACCGCGTCCAGAAAATCGATGATTACCAGCTGCTGTTCCAGTCTGGCCCCATCGTTATTATTCGCCGGCCGGATAACACCGCAGGCGAGGCAGCCGAGCCGATCTCCACTCATGACCCGGCAGCGGCAACCCAACAAACACCGCCTCCAGCAACAGAGACCCTTGATGACTGATACCTGTTTGCCACTAGCGCGCCGTCATCTGCTGCCATTACTGGTAGCAGCCGCTCTGTTATTGCTGTTCGCTCTGGTGGTCGCTTTAACCGGCACCAATGCGGCCCTGTTTCTGATGCTGAATCAGGATGCTGGCCTGCTCCCCAATGCCTTGTGGGCAAATCTGACCTTCACCGCCGATACGGTCTTTGCCATGTCATTGTTGTTGCTGGTCGCCAGCTTCCGCCCGGCCCTGTTCGCCCCCAGCCTGTTGTTATTGATACTCGGCACTCTGTTTGTGCACGGCGGCAAAGCCTTGTTTGATGCCGCCCGCCCTGCGGCGGTACTGGTATCCGACAGTTTTCAGATTATTGGCCCGGTATTGCGCCATCACAGCTTCCCTTCTGGCCATTCGTTTACCGCACTGGGCGCCTGGACCCTGGTAATTCTGGCTGTGCCACCGCGCGGGCTAATGCCTCTGCTTACTCTTGCCCTGCTGGCAGCGGCCAGCCGTATCGCCGTTGGTGCCCACTGGCCACTCGATGTACTGGTGGGGTCAGCCTGCGGAATTCTGATGGCTTGCTTGTCTGCCTGGCTGGTGCAAGCATCTGCCTGGTTGCGTCGCCCGGCGGTCTTGTTTAGCTCGGCGGCATTATTAACCATTGCAGCCGTCTATATGCCCTTTTTTGACAGCCGCTACCCCGATACCCGGCTCTTGGCGACGGTGATGGCGCTTGTCACGCTCTCGACTGCCGCCGCAAAATTCTGGTGGCCCAGGGTGCGGCAAGCCAAAACACCATCATCCCTTGATTGAGATCAACACGACTGGGCTGGCGACATTGTCAGCCGGCAATCGGCTCTGACATTTGATTACCGATTCTCAGTTAAGGATATTTTTCTTTATCCATTTTTGCCGTCTGCTATATAGTAACCGCCAATTTCATGGAAATTGGGCCTTTAGACGGTTCATTACTTCTTTTTGAAACAATAATTCAACGTGTTTGTCGTACACTGGCACGTCAAAGCACAAACAATAAACTGTTCAGAGATCTGGTTATGCGTCGAGTGGTAGTTACAGGTATTGGTATTGTTGGTTGCCTCGGAAACAACAAGGACGAGGTGCTGGCATCATTGCGTGAGCAGCGCTCCGGCATCCGTTTTATTCCGGAATATGCTGAGCAGGGGATGCGCAGCCATGTTGCCGGCCGCCCCCAAATCAACCTCTCGGAACACATCGACCGTAAACTCTTCCGTTTTATGGGTGATTCTGCGGCTTATTCCTATCTTTCACTGAAAGAAGCCATTGAAGATGCGGGCCTGAGTGAAGAGATGGTGAGCAATCCCCGCACCGGCCTGGTTGCCGGTTCCGGCGGTGCATCCACCAGCGATACAGTTGAGTCTGTCGATATCCTGCGCACCAAGGGTATCCGTAAGGTTGGCCCTTACCGCGTCACCCGCACCATGGGCTCTACAGTATCGGCTAACCTGGCCACGCCATTCAGCATCAAGGGCGTGAATTACTCCATGACGTCGGCCTGTGCCACCAGTTCACATTGTATTGGTCACGGTATGGAACTGATTCAATGGGGCAAACAGGACATCGTTTTTGCCGGTGGTGGTGAAGAGGAGCATTGGTCACTCTCCATGCAGTTTGATGCCATGGGTGCGTTGTCGAGCAAGTACAACGACACACCGGAAAGCGCTTCCCGTGCCTATGACAGCACCCGTGACGGTTTTGTTATCGCCGGTGGTGGTGCCATGGTCGTTCTGGAAGAGTACGAGCATGCCGTTGCTCGTGGTGCAACAATCTACGCTGAACTGATTGGCTACTCCGCTACATCCGATGGTGCCGATATGGTCGCCCCATCCGGTGAAGGTGCTGTTCGTTGCATGAAAGATGCCCTGCAAATGGCTGGCAACCCAACCATCGATTACCTGAACACCCACGGCACCAGCACACCGGCAGGTGATATCACTGAACTGAAAGCCGTTGGTCTGGCCTTTGATGGCCAGGTTCCTCCTATCAGCTCCACCAAATCCCTGACTGGCCACTCTCTGGGTGCTGCTGGCGCACAAGAAGCTATTTATTCTATCTTGATGATGAAACACGGATTTATCACTGGCAGTGCCAATATCTCTGAACTCGATGAAGGGGCCAGTGATTATCCGATCGTTCGCGACAACCGTGACGCCGAATTAAAAACTGTGATGTCCAACAGTTTTGGTTTTGGCGGCACCAACGCGGCGTTGATATTCAAGGCTCTCTGAGCCTGATCTGGGAGCAAGGCACCAGCGCAGTTGCTCCCGTATTCGCATTTAACAGCCCGTCTCTGCGCTCGAACTATGTCCGACCGTAGTTTCGGGCTTGTTTGGTCTGGTAAGTACCCTGCCAGCTCAGCCCGATGATCGGCATATTACGGAATTGATCAACCATGTCTGAACAAAACAAACCTAAAGAAATAGACCAGCTGTTTCAAATCGCTGAACAACTTGCGGCAGATTCCTCTCTCTTCCCTGAATATGAGGACAACGCCGTTGACCATAGCGTCAAAGGGCTGGTCGATCCAAAGCATTGCAAAACCGAGCTGGCTCGCCTGAGTACACTGAACATCGATGAATATATCGAGCAGGTTGTTACTCCCAGCGAAAGCAACCAGCGCCCCGGTGCCAAATCAGTGGTTGGTCATCTGATTCTGCGTGTTATTACTGAAGTAGACGACGGTCCATTGTACGCCACAGAAGCCGATATGGACTTTAACGGCAAAATTCGCCGCGTCGGTTTTATCTGTCAAAACCGTGAACACAGCAATGGTTCCTGGGGACCGTCCCATCACAACCGGGCCGCCCAGCTGGCACGCTCCTATGCCCAGCGCGCCATGCCGATTGTCACTTTTATTGACACCCCGGGAGCCGATGCCGGAGAACAAGCCAACGCTGGCAACCAGGCGCACAGCATCTCTCACCTGATCACCGAAATGGCCAACAAGGATGTGCCCACATTAGGCATTATCTGGGGGGCCGGTTATTCTGGTGGTGCCATTCCATTGGCAACCACCAACATTTTGCTGACCATCCGTGATGGTATTTTTAACACCATTCAGCCTCAGGGTCTGGCCAGCATTGCTCGCAAGTACAACCTGTCCTGGCAAGAATGCGCCAAATACGTCGGTGTCTCCGGCTATGAGTTGCGCAAAGCCGGCATTATTGATGGCATTATTGACTACGCCCCGTCCGATGCAGACGAAAAACGCTTTAACCTGCACCAGGCCATTGTGACCGGCGTTCAATCGATCGAAAGCAATGCGGCTGAATTTGCCAAAAATCACCCGTATATGATGGATCATTACAAGCAGTCGGTAGACCGCTTCCTGACGCCATCCGACAACCTGCAAAAACTGCAAAAAGACGCCAACTTCTTTCTTGCTGAAACACCAACCGAACACATCAACGTGTTTGGTCTGACGTACCGCTACACCCGTTACCTGACCTTGCGCCGCCGCATTCACTCCAGCACCGTTGAAAACTACGGCCGTCTGGCAGAAAAAGAGATTCCCGAAGGCCAACTGCAACAGCGTCAAGCTGCAGAAGCCAAACGCAAATTCCAGAACTGGCTACAGGCACCGGAAAAAATCGTCTATGACGATGCCCTGCATAAAAGCTGGAAATCCTTCTGGAGCAAATACGAAGATCGTGACGAGAGCCGCTCGACGATTGTCCGTCTGTTCCTCGGTGAGCCGAAAAACAATTACCTGAAATCCAAGCAGGAACTGTGCTTCAAGCTTGGCCTGTACCTGTTCAATCGCTGGAAATCCGATGCCCCGGTCAACTTCCAGGGGCTGCTGGATTACCTCGAGGATTACAAACAAAGCCGCTTCCTGATCCGTGCTGATGACGTTCTCGACACTCAGGCCGTTGCACATTTTATCGAGAACAATCCCCACCCGCTGGCAAGCTATATTCGCGAACAGTTACCGCACGATGTGCATCAGGAACTGACCGAAGGCCTGAAAAAGGAAAAATCCAAAGGTGCCCTGAAGCAATCCATTGCCTCTGCCCTGAATATTATCCTGCAGGGTGTCTTGATCCCGGAAAGCGTGCGCACCGAGTTAAAGCTTTCCAGCCGGACCGATGCCCTTGCCAATGACATAAGCAGCGCTCGGGTAGAAGCCAACCGCCGCATTCTGGAAGAATCTCTGGCGCCTTACATCCAGTTTCGCCAGGAAAACATCCAGAACCCACAACATCCTGATATCACCATTCTGGATGCCATCTTGCATGACGAACTGCGTTACGAGTTCACACAAGTCTGCAAGAACATGCTGGTGTTTGGTCAACTGTATGACAACTTCATCAACAACCTGGTGAACGTTGCCAAGGAAGCCAACGAAGCCCGTGCCCTGTCACTGGAATCGCTCAAGGCCCTGCTGGAAAAATCCCTGGCCGAAGCCACGGTCGGAGACACCTATACCGAACAGGAACGGGAATCCTTTACCCACTGGCTGAGCTACTTTATCAAGAGCAGCCAACGCGGTCCCTTCCTCAAGTCCGTTGAAGAGTGGAAAAAACTGGCCTTCCCACGCCTGTCTGACACCTTGTTTGTAGTCATTACCTTTATCTTCGAGAAACTGTTGCCCGAGTACCACGCAACAGACCAGGAAGGCAAAGCCTACAGTGGCCGTATCAACCCGGTTTCCATTGGTCGTCGTAAAGACTTCTGGAACCGCTTGACCATGGCCTACCATGACTTGCTGATCCAGCAGGTTCTGGACGATACCAAACGCCAGAAAAAAACCTCGCCCAACGCATTGATCGAGCGCTTTTTCAGCGACTTCCAGGAGCTCAACAGCAGCCTGATGTCCGCCGACCCGACATCATTCCCGGGTTTCCGCAGCTCAATCGAAACAGCGCTGAAAAAAGATATCCAACCTTGCGGTGTGATTACCGGTATTGGCACCATTCATATTGGCGAGCGCGAACAGCAAGTGGGCGCTCTGGTATCCAACCTGGACTTCCAGGCCGGTGCCTTTGATATGGCGGCCGCCGAGAAATTCTGCAAACTGATGGTCGAATGCGCCAAGCTGCATTTACCCATCGTCTGCTTTGTCTCTTCCGGTGGCATGCAAACCAAGGAAGGCGCTGCAGCACTGTTCTCCATGGCAGTGACCAACGATCGAATTACCCGCTTTGTTCGTGACAACGAATTACCACTGGTGGTGTTCGGCTTTGGCGACTGTACCGGTGGAGCACAAGCCAGCTTTGTCACCCATCCATTGGCGCAAACGTATTACTTCTCCGGCACCAATATGCCATTTGCTGGCCAGATTGTTGTGCCCTCTTACTTGCCAAGCACCTGCACCCTGTCCAACTACCTGTCCGTGTCACCCCAATCCATGGACGGTCTGGTACGTCACCCGTTCTTTGACACCCTGGATGACCAGCTCCGGGCCATTGATCCGGATATGCCAGTGGCTCGTCACTCTGTTAATGATGTACTGGAGCGTGTATTACAGGGTTATGTCAGTGCCGAACGCCTGACACCTGACACCGGCAAAGGCTCTACCGCCACCAAGAAATTTGGCAAAATCGATAAAGTCCTGATTCATGCCCGTGGCTGTACCGCAGTCAAACTGATCCGCAAGGCACAGGAAAATGATATCAAGGTCGTTCTGGTACAGTCTGACCCGGATATGGAATCAGTACCGGTCGATATGCTGGGGCCTGAAGATCGCGTTGTGTGTATCGGTGGTAACACCCCGGACGAATCCTATCTGAACGCCAAATCCGTACTGCGGGTAGCGCACCACGAAAATGTGACGGCGTTGCACCCAGGGATCGGCTTCCTTTCAGAGAGCAGCCAGTTTGCTGCCCTGTGTGGTAACCACGACATCAACTTTGTTGGCCCGGCCGTTTCCTCAATGGAAACCATGGGTAACAAATCCAACGCCATCAATACCGCCATGCGGGTACAGGTACCGGTAGTACCTGGATCTCATGGCATTCTGACCAGCTCAGCCAATGCGGCGGCGGTAGCAGATGAAATTGGTTATCCGGTGCTGTTAAAAGCCGTACACGGCGGTGGTGGTAAAGGTATTCAGGTTGTTCATTCAGCCGACAAGATGCATACCCTGTTCCACCAGATTTCTACTGAAGCCAAAGCCGCTTTTGGTAACGGTGACGTGTATCTGGAAAAATTTGTCACCTCCCTGCGCCATATCGAAATCCAGGTGCTGCGCGACATGCATGGCAATACCAAGATTCTCGGTCTGCGTGACTGCTCGGTACAACGGAACAACCAGAAGATTTTTGAAGAATCTGGCTCCACCATGTTACCGCGCGAACTGGAACAAGCTGCTTACGACTTTGCTGCCAAGCTGGCCGATGCTGTCGATTATGTCGGTGCCGGTACGGTTGAATTTATATTCGACCTCGACGCCGACACCATTTACTTCATGGAAATGAACACCCGCTTGCAGGTTGAGCATCCCGTGACCGAATGGGTATCTGGCATCGACATTGTTTCCACCCAGTTCAAGATCGCTGAAGGTGAATCCATTGCCGACCTGAAACCGGTCTCCAAAGGTTATGCCATTGAAGTACGTATCAATGCTGAGAAACCGGTATTCAAGGGTGAAGAGCTGCAGTTCGTTCCAACCCCGGGCACCATTCAGCAATGCGTCTTGCCTAAGGAAGATTATATCGACCTGATTTCCATGGCAGCTGCTGGCAAACAGGTATCCCCCTTCTACGACAGCATGATCGTGCAGATTATCTGTTATGGCGAAGACCGGGACGACACCATTGCCAAGCTGCGTGAATACCTGGATCGCGTCAAGATCACTGGCGTATGCACCAACATCCCGACGGCCAAACGCGTTCTGGATGATGAGGTATTCCGCAATGGGATTTACGATACCGGTTATCTGCCGAAATTCCTCGATCGCATCGATCTGGATGAACTGATCGCCGACGTGGACAAAGAAGCGGACCTCTCAGCCAATGCCGTCGACGCCTCTGCCCTGAAGATCGAAGGCTCGGATGAACTGAAAGTACTGTCGCCCACCACCAGCATCTTTTATGGCTCGTCTTCGCCCAGCGAACCGGCCTTCGTCAAGGAAGGCGATATCATCGACGTTGAGCACACGCTCTGCCTGATGGAAGCCATGAAAATGTTTACCCCTCTGAGCCTGAAACAGTTCAACCGCGCTGGCGCTGACCTGTACCCGGCCAATCAGAAGTTCAAGGTTACCCGTATCATGAACTCCGATGGCCAACAGGTGAATCAGGGTGACTTGCTGTACGTCGTCAAGCCGATCCAGGAATAACAGTCGACAAATGATCATGACTCCGGTTATCAGCTCACTTGAGCGGATAACCGGAAGTTTTGCTTCTGTTACTGCTGTTGATGACCCTGTGATCGACACACATAAAAAAACCGGTTCTGGTGACAGAACCGGTTTTTTTATGTGTCATTCTCTGTTTTTCGGGCTTGGCCGTCAGACAGAAATCAGGCTGGATGGCCACCAAAGCGGCCCAGCAGCATTTTTACGATCCTGACATAAGGATGTGGCTTGAGCTCAATTTCAGACACTACAGCGCGATTCAGTACTTCAGCGTAACCGCTATACAGTGCCGCGCTATAAAACTGATACAGCTCTTCCTTGGATACCGACAATAGCTTGGCAGCCACATCCAGAGTGGTAGGACGTGCACTGAGCAAGGATGAAATCCGGTAGATATTCGGACTGGTATACAAACGGGTGAAGTTCGGCCACTGACGCAGTTGAATCACATCGTCCTCACGGCAACCATCCAGCAATCGACCACCCGACGCCTGAAACGCCGCCTGCCAATAGAATTCACGGATATCACGACCGTTCTCTTCCACCTGAGTGGTGAGTGCCACGGATTTCAAACCACGCGCACGGTAATCATCCTGTGAAGCCGTTAGCACTTCATCAAACTCGATGTTATGAATCAGGAATTTACCTGACTCACCCAAAATAACCAGATAGCGATCAGTAGAGCACAGGTAGTCATCAGTATGGAAAAGGATCTGAACGTTCTTTCCAAACTGCACTGCTTTCTTTACCAGCCGGTAAACACTTTCTTCCAGGTCGGCTGGTTGCGCCCGTTGTTCTATCACTGCACTCATAAATGATCTCCATACTGCCTAGGATGCATATTGAACCGAAGTGGGACTATCCAGGCAGCTACGCAAGCGCACAGAAATCTGCCGCGTATCCAGCATCACACGACCCAGGTTAGAACCTGCGCCGGTCGCTACTGCCAGTACTACGCCATCACCCAGTTCGGTCAGATGCATAATGCCTGCACTTCCCAGAACCACCATTTGGCGGAAGTCTCCAATACTCATTTCGTCCGTTGCCTTCTGAGCCAGCATCAACAGCGATGCATTCATTGCGGCAAAAATATCCTCATTGGTATCCTTATCGAGGGCGGCACCCATCATCATGCCTTCTCGGGTCATAACGGCAGCTGCCTTGGCTGACCCACGAGATGATGACTGGCTAATAAACTGCTTCAGCGTGTCGCTAATCTGAGCAGCCTTTGGGGAACGGGAATCAGTTTCAGAGTACATTAGCAACCTCTTCTGGATCCAACTTGGTGCAATATTATTGCGCCTTCCTGTGGTGCTTCATAGAAGCGTTTATAATATCACTGACCGACAGTCAGAACTTGATATTAATCTCACTATTAACAATAACGAATAAAGTAATCCGCTTGCTTCAGGGTGTCGAGAGCAAAATATGCGTTTTGCTTCTTCTGCACGATTTAAACTGTCAAGTTTTGTCTGGCTGCGATCAGAATCCCAACGCAACCTCGGGCAAATCCCCTCGCGCAGGAGAACAAACAGACACTCGTTCTCCCAACAACTGTTTTTTATCGTCCTGGCGCTGGGACAAATACGCCTTGACCGCATTTCCTCTGGCAGCCGCCAGTACTGGCCAGTCTTCTCCCAGAGTCTTGGCTTCTGCCTCACTGACCACCGGACAAACCTGCAATTCCAGTTCTGTCTTGCTCGTCATGGTTGTCGCTACCTTATCGAGATAGGCCTGATGTTCCGAACTGAGAACACTGTTTTGCTCAGTAAAGGTCAATGGTTCAAGCCGGATGGCAAACAGCTGATCACCAGCCAGAGAAGCAATGCTGATCAGTGCACCATACGGCTGAAATGCCTGCTTCAAATAAAATAAAGTAGCCGTGCGTACTGCTTTTTTAGTGACTTGTTGAATAATATCCTGAATACCAATATCGGGGTCATTGACAGCTCCCGACAGCGGTACATCTATTCTCAGGTTATTATTATCGTCTTTTAATACCGACAGTGCCGTTTCTACCGGCATGGCTATCTGTTTGCTGACCCGATCAATCGTATCCTGGTCTTCTGGTTCAAAACGGCTGTTTTGCAATACCAGCAGCGCCTTGCCCTGCATTTGGCCATTAACGATATTGATATTGCTGTCCAGTTTCATCATGCCTTTCTGAACGTTATATCCCATCGCCTGTACCACGTACGGACTGAAAGGAGGCAAGTTCAACTGCCGCACCTTGAGTGTAAAGGAACCTTCCGGCAAACTTTGTCGCAATCCGGCCTTTGCTGTAAATTCAATCGTATTGTAGTCATCCAGACTGGCGGCTATCGAGACCGGTACTGGCTTACCCGTTTCATGCAGCAAGGCGGCAGAATCCAGCTCGCCAACACTGACAGCCGTCAGCGTCAGTATACTTTTGTGAGCTGGTGCCACCGCCAGGTCGTACCATTGGATCTGGCTGGCGGCGGTCGCTCCTGTGCTTGAATCTGCCATGATGATACCGTCAATATGAACAATCAGTCCGGCCTCCTCGGCCGCTGCTGCAGAGCCACTGTCAGACAGCTCGGCGTCCATTGCACCACCAGCTTTGGATGCCACCGATTCTGTTGATGGCACCCCGGCGATCAACCCGTTTTCCAGTCGGGTCAGGTTGGCCCGCAGATCGGCAAAGCGATGTACGCCGGTACTCAACGTCTGCCCGTCAAATAGAATCGACGGTATCTCATACCGCCCCAGGCTGAATAAAACGCCCTGTTTTTTGGCAATGGCATTGGCACTGTCAGGCAGCTGTACCACCAATCCATTCATCACCAGCTGTTGCAACGATTGCGTAGCACGATCCGCACGGATGCCTTTCAGGTACAGTTGCTCCAACGCCACGGGAGGCTGATGCCCGGCAATCACATCAAGGTGTTTCAACGTCAGGTCACCGGTCAATTCCGGATCACGCCGCCAGTCGTTGATTGATCCCTGCCAGCTGACAACCAATGGTTGGTTCAGTGTCACGGCCTGCGGCTGAGTCAGACGTAACGCCGCTATCTGTAATGCCCCGGCCAACTCGACAGGCAGGTTTTCAGCACTGTTGACCAGACCTACCGTCATATTATCGGCCGTTATCCGGGTCTGGATACCAGGTTGCTGCCAACGCAAATCCACATTACTGACCGTAATACCAGCCAACAGCACTTCAAACTGACGGCTGCTCTGGCTCGGACTGGCACTGTGTGGCTGGACACTTGTAGCGGGAGCTTCTGCTGCCGGCACAGCGTCCGATGCTGCCTCATCGACAGGATCATCATTGCTCGCCGCAGTATCAGTATCAGACAGCTGCAGTGGCAAACCCGCGAGACGGCCATCGTTATAACGGCCATCCAGCCATATTCCGTCGATCAGCTGTTGCCCTGCCGACAGGGTAATCCCATCAAAAGCCAATTGAGTCGCCTGATAACGATCAAGGGAAAACAAGGTCACCGCCGCAGCTGCCTTTTCATCCGGCTCACTACTGCCCGGCTCAGTACTGTCTGCCACTCGCTCCTGCACCTGCACACCATCCAGCTGGAATAACCCCAACTGTTGTTGTTCGGCATCCGCAACGATTTCCTGCAGCGTCAGGCGCTCAAAACCAACCCGGGTCGCATCCAGTAGCGTCAGCGATAAGGGTTCAATCACCAGGTCACCCCGCACCCCTGGCTGGGTATGCCAGTGGGTCAGGCGGCCTTGCCATGAGAGTACAACAGGCTGATCCAGCGTCAGGGTTTGTGGTGTATCCGCCGCCAGGCCCGGAATCATCGTGGGCAGATCCAGTTCTGGCGACAGGCTGTGCAAGAATTGTTGGTTGGCCGATAAAGTATTAAGCGACAAGGCCAAGGTTAACTCGATATCGTCATCGTGACGGCTGTCGAACCCACGAACATCAACAGAACGGATGCCCAGTTGGGTCTGCAAGCCATCCTGCTGCCAGCCCAGCTGCCAGTCATTCAGGCTGATATGCTCCAGCCGAACTGCCCAGGGGGTGGCTTCACTGTCAGTTGGCTGTACTTCGGCAGGTGCCGCCCCGGAGGTTGTCAGAGGCAAGGATAATCCAGCAACCAGCAGCTGATCTCCCTGACGGGTTGCCGCCAATCGCAAGCCATCGAGCTGCAAACGGGTAATCTCGATCAGTTTGTTTTGCACCTGACCGGTATCAATATCCAGCGCGACTTGATCTATGCGGGTTTCCCCATCACCGGCTCCCGGATGCTGCAACGTCACTCCGGTCAGCGTCAGCTCGCCACGAATCAGGGCCAGCTGCCAATCATTCAACGTCAGCTGATAACCTTCACCCTGCTCGGCATACCATTGTTGTAACCAGGCAATCGCCAGTCCAGGCCCGGCAAAACGAATGACGGGTACCAGCAAGATCAACAACACCAGTAACAGCAAGAGCGAACGCCCGACCCAGAACAGCCAGCCTCGCGATGGCGCGGCAGGTGATGAAGGTTGGTCTTTGGGTGACTTGCGCGCAGCCATGCTGCCTCCTGCTATTGCTAAAAAATTGCCATCGTTGATACACACCGGCTGACGATTCAGCCACTGAAAAAACTGGCCATTCCATTAGCCCTAGCCCTGTTGCAGCCCGATTACGCCTCCTGAATTAATTGAACAACCCAAGATCGCGCTGACCGTCAACTCCACAGGGCATCACGCAAGCCACTGGCTCGCTCCACCCGGCTGGCCAATCCCTGCCGCCAGCAGCCATGACTCGTCAATAAAACAAAACGCTCACGTGCCCGGGTAATCGCGGTATACACCAGCTCTCGCGTAATGACAGGTTGCCAAAGGGGCGGCAACAGTAATTGCACCGCGACAAACTCCGAACCCTGGCTTTTATGGACTGTCATGGCAAAAGAAGTTTCATGACTGGGCAAACGACTGGGTAATAAATATCGTACCCCACCATCGGCGGTTTGGAAGGCGACCCGGAGTGCACCGGCGGCATCCGTCACAGTAACGCCAATATCGCCATTAAACAGACCGAGATCATAATCGTTACGGGTAACCATAACCGGCCTGCCAGAATACCACAGGCTATCGGCACTACGCCGAAGAAGTCCGGCACGGGTCAACAATTCTTCAATACGAAGGTTCATGCTTTCCACTCCGAACGGTCCCTGTCGAGTGGCGACCAGTACCTGGAAATCATTCAGCGCTGCCAACATGTGCACGCTGTCTGCCGACGCCACCGCGTCACAATAACTGCGATAACCATCCACCAGCACCTGCTGCCATGATGCTTGTCCGGGCGCGGTCTCTATTCCCTGATATGCAGGCGCCTCCGCAGGCAAATCCTCGGAGTCATGCAACAACAGATCAATATCCGCGTAGCGGGGAAACACTGCCAGCGCGGCTGCCACATCCCCCCGGTTGGTCGCAGCAGCCAGCTGGCCAATACCACTGTTGGCATCAAAGCGATGGGACACTTTTAACGACACCACGGCATTCACCATGCCATTCGTCGCCTCTCCGCTGGCAGAGGCCGTCACATCCGAGCCGCCCACCGCCGGGTTATAGCCGCACAAGGCGGCGACTTGCTGGCCAAAAGACACCTCCGGCCAATGCTCCACTCCGGCATCACACAGGTCAGCCAGTACACTCCCGGCTTCAACCGATGCCAACTGATCCTTATCACCCAACAAGATCAATCGGGCCATTGGTGCCAAAGCACTGATCAACTGATACATCATCGCCAGATCAATCATGGACGACTCATCCACCACCACACAGTCGTAAGGTAAATGCCGCTCAGGCCCATAACGAAAGCCCCCCGGATGCCAGCCAAGCAGACGATGCAGGGTAAAGCTGATATCCGGAATCCATTCCGCCATCGCGATACCACCTTGCGACTTGGCCCCCCGAATGGACTCGGTCATGCGGGCGGCGGCCTTGCCGGTCGGTGCTGCCAAAGCAATACGCAAATGAGGCTGTGTGGTCAGCAAGGCACTGAGCAAGCGAGTGACGGTGGTGGTTTTACCGGTACCTGGCCCACCAGTAATAACACTGAAATGCTGCAAACAGGCAGTGGTTGCCGCGATTGCCTGCCAGTCGTTCTGCCCATCATGGCGGGGCGGAAACAGCGTCGCCAGTGCTGGCCGTAATACATCCGGTTGTAATGTTGTCGTCTCCGACAACGCCAGTCGCTCCCTGATTTGCTGCTCCAGTCCGCGCTGATAAAAAAAGTAGCGCGCCAGATACAAACGTAACACCGGTTGTCCGTCTACCCAGCGCTGCTCCAGCACCAGGGGTTGCCCTTGATAGTCACCGTCGGCATCGCTGTCATCGCCATAACAGGACCACCAGCACCCCGAACAACGGCGTAGCCAGTCATGCCACTGGGCAGCAGCAGGCCAGTTGGCAGCCAACTCGGGCAGCGGCGCGTAATGTAACGGCAAACACACCTGCCCCCTACCCAATACAATCGAAACCAACGCCGAGGCCAGATACAAGGCCTGGGCCTGTACAGGTACACACTCACCTTCGTAGGCCAACAGCTGTCGGCTGAGCTGGTGATCAATTTCCCGCAACCGTTCGGTACGGACCAGCCGATCCAGCAAGGGGGACAACGGCGTGGCCACGGTCAACACTGGCAGCGGTGCCAGCCAAGGTTGATGCCCAGCTGGCGCTTCATACATCACCGTACTCATAAATCCAGTTCTCCCTGTCTCGCAGTACCTGTGTTTGGCTGCCTGGCCGACGCGGATTCCGGCTGATGCCGGGGCAGAGTGTTATCTGTTGCTCCAGCATCGGGCTCAACATCAACATCAACACCAGCATCAGCACCAATCCCGAACCCAGAACCTGCTGGCCGCAGCAAGCGTTGTTGCCAGTGCTGCAACTGTGCCCAATCGATGGTCTGGAGATACACGCCCGGCCATGGCCCGGAGGCCGCCACAGCCGCGGAGTCAGCGTCCCCCATGCCACGCAGAAACAGGTAATACACTCCCCCCAGATGCTGCTGTGGACTGTAGTCTGGTAACCGCTGACGTAAAAACTGGTCCAGTGCCAGGATATAAATCCAGGCCTGCAAATCATAATGATGCTCGACCATACTTTGCTGCAGTGCCACGCCAGTGTAATCCTGCCGCTGATCTCCCAGATAATTCGACTTGTAATCCGCCAGGTAATAACGCCCCTGATAACAGAACACCAAGTCGATAAACCCTTTCAGATACCCTGTCACCGCACTGAACTCCAGTTGTGGTCGCCGGATACCTTCAGCGTCCTGGCCGGATTCAATCAACAAACGGTTCAACGATCCCGAGCGCAACTCACCGATCGGCAAACAGAATTCCATTTCATCCAGGCGTTGATCCGTCTCCAGCGCTGCCAGTGACAAACCGCTCTCGCTGTCCAAGGGTGTCTGCACCACGCCCATCAGCCAGTCAGCCAGGGCCGGTAAATCAACGTCTTGCTGTAACAAGCCAAAATGCCCCAGCTCCGTAGGCAGAATGGTCTCGATCAAGGATTCACGAGAATGAAAATCCCACCGTTCCAGCACACGGTGCAAACAGGTACCCGCCTGGGGTCCTCGAGGAAAAGAGATGGCTGCCGAGGTAATAAACGGGTTATCCCGCCACTCAGCGGTCAACTGCCCTGTTGAGCCGTTCGTGTCCTCAGCCGTCAGCCCCACATGACTGCCAGATTCTCCGTGACTGCTGCCATGATCGGTTTCATCAAGGCGCAAATTTCCAACATCGGCCAGCAAACCCACACCGTCATGCCTGCCTCCGTCCGCGTGATAACTCAACGCGGTAAAGCTGCTGACACGCCAACGCTGATACAGAGGCCGGGAAAAATCCATCGCCACGGGCAATTGCTCCGCAACCGGGATCAAGGGGCGATCACCGTCAGGCCAATGAGGCCAGGGGCTGATCCGGACTGCCTCCCCGGATGAATGGCAAAGCGCGTCAAGCGAGACTCCTGTCGTTTGCAGCAACTCCCCCAGGGCGGAGGTGTCCAGTACTCTGGTTTTCCGGCTCATCGCCGCCGATAACCAAATAAAGCAGCCTTGCACCGGCCGCGTCAGCGCCACGTACAACAACCGCATCATTTCCGCTTTGCTGTCACGGGTAGCCATGGCTCTGGCGTCTTTATCCGGTGCCAGATTCACCACAACCCCTTGTGCCTCATCAAAATACTGTACCGAGCGGGCTTGTGGCCGCAGGGTATAGCTGTCACTCCAGAGAAAAGGCAGAAAAACCAGCGGATACTCCAGCCCTTTGGATTTGTGAATGGTGACAATCGATACCAGGTTGTCGTCGGTTTCCAACCGTAACTGGGCTTCGTCACCACTGCCTGATGCGTCCAGCACCTGCTCGGTAAACCAGCGTAATAAAGCCTGGTGGCCCCGCAAGCGACGACTGGCCTGCTGCAGCAATTCACCCAGATGCAGCAGATTGGTCAAAATACGTTCGCCATCCGCTAACTGCCGCAACCGCACGGCCCGGTCGTTATCATTCAGCCAGCGCATCAGACTGGCCATAATCCCGCGTCGTAACCAACAGTCGTGGTAGCCCTGAATCTGCGCCAGCTGCTGCTCCCAGGCAGCTTCTTCGATCAATAGCTGATGCAGCTGTTCACTGCTGAAGCCCTGTAACGAAGTCGCCAAGGCATTACGCACTGCCCGCTCGTTAGCCGGTTCGGCAATGGCTGCCAGCCAGGTCAGCAACTCGCTGGCTTCCAGGCTGCGAAAGACGGAATCCCGAGACAGGAACACGGCACCAACGCCCACCCGCGACAAGGCTTTTTTCATGATCTGGGCCTGCTTGTGGCTGCGTACCAGCACCGCCATATCCCGGGCCAGCACCGGCTGATCACCAATCTGGCCCGTCCCGGTTAATAACGCCCGGATACTGCTGGCGCATTGCTGCGCACAACGCCAAACCCCCTGATCACGGTTTTCTTCCACCTCATCCAGCCAGATCTGCAAGGGAGCCTGCGATTGAGCCGCGCCAGACAACATCAATCGCAACGGTCGATCATCCGCCTTACCAGCGGCCTTGACGGGATGAAACGGAATATCCTCATCAAATACAAACGGGGCCGGATGCTGTGCAAACAGATCATTCACATCGGCCACCAGATCGCTGTGGCTGCGCCAGTTGGTATCCAGGGTAAAAATACGCTCTGGCTTCATCGCCCGCCGGGCTCCGATATAGGTAAAAATATCCGCTCCCCGAAAGGCATAAATCGCCTGCTTGGGGTCTCCGATCGCTGTCAGCCCCCAGCGCGTTGATCCGCTGCTCGCGGCCCTGTCATTACCGCTGACAGGGGCTTTATACTCCTGAGATTCCTCTGCGCTGTCCGACTCGGCCGGATAAATCGTGGCAAAGATCCGATACTGCAATGGATCGGTATCCTGAAACTCATCAATCAGGGCGACAGGGTAAAGACTGCGTATCTGTTCCGCTAACGCCTGTCCCATTGGCCCTTGCAGCGCTACATCCAGTAACCGCAACAGATCATCCGGCGACATCGCACCGGCCTGCTCCAGCAGCGTGATATAACGGGCCTTGACCTCCTCGAACCAGACCACCGGCAAGACTGATCGCAACTGATCGAGCTGTGTCAGGTACGGCTGCAATGTATCCAGCAGCTGCTGGATCTGATCAAACAACGGGTGTTCTGGTGTGGTGCCATTCTTTTTGGTTTTGGCACGCAACATCTCAGTACCAAAGTGACCCAGCTTGTCCGGCACGTTAAACGAGAAGTGACCGCTGAAATATTGGCTGATACTCCGTATCCAGCCCGGCACCGAACCTTTGCGGTATGAATTGCCATTCAAGTCACCCGATTGCAACAGCTCCAGAATGTGCTGATCACCCAGCTGCTGCCAAAGCTCGCCGACCTGCTCAAAGCAGCGACTGGCATCCTGCCAGTCTTCTGGCAACAACACTTGCCCCGATGTTGGTGATGGAATAAAACGGGCGTCCGGCCGGGCAAACCAGTGCCGTACCGTACTCATCAAATCCGCCGGGGTTGGGAACACCGCCGACAGCCATTCGACCGCCAGAATCTGCTGGTGGTACAGGCCACGACGCCAGACATCCTCGCAGGCCTGGCGTAAATACTGGTCGGCATCCAGCACCAGCTCGGCACTGAACATTACGCCGGTATCAAAGGCGAACTGTTTCAGCATGCGCTGGCAAAAACCGTGAATGGTAAAAATACTGGCATCATCCATACGCGCCAGGTTCGCCTGCAGCCAGGTTGCCAGCCTTTGTAACCCCTCATCGTCCAACGCCAGTTGTGCCAACCATTGCCCAAACAACGCATCATCGACTGGCTGTCCACCCCGCAAGCGCACCACATCCTCAAAATTGTTACGGATACGCTCCCGGATACGGCCTCGTAGCTCTTCAGTGGCAGCGTTGGTAAAGGTCACCACCAGCACCTGATCGCAACTCAGTTGCCCCAGACCGGTGTGATGGCCAATCAGCAAACGACTGTAAAGACTGGCAATGGTGTAGGTTTTCCCCGTCCCTGCGCTGGCTTCGATCAGTGATTGCCCCAACAGCGGAAAGGTCGATATATCCAGAGGGTTGACCCCGGCCTGCCCATGCTCACCAGCGGCGGCTACGGCAGACGTCGCCGCTGCACCGGGGGCATCCGTGGTTATCGAACGATGGTTAGTCATGACCCTTCCTCCGCCATGCTGTGATGAGCACACAACGGCTTCATCAACCAGTCAAATTGCTTTAGCCAGGCGGTTCGTTGTTCCGGCTGTTCCAACTGTTCAGCCAGCTGGGGAAAACACCGCACAATCGACACCGCTGCCAGTTCACCAAACTCTTGCGCCGTTGCCTTGGCCACAACGTCATCCCGGGCCTCTTCTTCCACCTGCAGCAACTGCCAAAGCAAATCCGGCAGTAATGGTTGAGGCTGACACCAGCCCTGTAAATAAAACGCCACGCAAGCCGTCAGAATATCGTTGGCCTGTTGCAGCGCAGGGGCATCTAACCGGTGTTGCACAACCTGTTGCTTGCTATCCAGACCCAACACCAAGGCATGTGTAATGGCATCCCCATGAACCTGCCGCGCCAGGACCAGCTCCAGCCAAGCTGCCAGCAGATGCTTGCCACGAATCGCCCCGGGCCGATAACGAATCAACACCGAGCCGGCACACTGACCCAGCTCGCCTTCAAGCTGCCAGGCCAAGGCAGTACCAGCGGTTACCCGGTCATCAGCCAATGTTTCCTTCAGCACCCGGGCCAGACTGTCTCCACTTAATTCAACCGCCGCGACCAATGCCTGGCGGCTGATTCCCTCTGCGTCACGGCTATCGGCACTTGTCGCGATGGCAGTATCCCGAATCAAACACACCGCCTCGGTGAGCGGTCGAACCGAGGCCTGTAATTTCTGCGCCGTCAGTTGTCCAAGCGCGTTCACCGGTAATTGTCCCAGCGCCTGCATACGTTCGAGGCGGCGCTGGCGAGCAGCATTTCCCTGCTCATCGACCAAGGGATCGGCCGCTGGATTGTCGCCCAGCAAGCTGTCCAGCTCGTCACTGCGATAGAGATAACGTTCCAGACTATCCAGATCAAACGGCTCTTCTGCCGGATGATCTTGCCAGTAAGGTGTCAGATTGGCGCGCAAGCGCCGTTTAAGAAAAAAGTCGGCGTTGTTATGCAACGCCTTGATCATATCGGCGAGTTCTATGATTACCCGCTCACCCGAGTGTTGGGGTAACAGCTCCTCTGGCAACGGCAGTACACGGCTGACAAAATCACCAACAGCCTCACGCTCCTGCGGTAACAAGGCAGGATGATGACTGCCTGCCACTTTGGCCCATAACGGGTGATAGCTGGTAATCCGGTTGGTTATAACGGCTGGAGCTGAGCGGTCATGACCGAGTGGCATATAAACCCCGGCTCCGAACGGCTGCAAGGGGATGGTTTCAATCAACCATTGATACATGGCCTCGCGGCTTTGGGCATGGGGCTTGTCCTGATCTTGCTGCAGGCAGAAGCTGTCACAGACGTAATCCACCAGCTCGCTCACCAGTACTGACGGTTGCTGCTCGTTGTTTTCCCGTACGCCGTGACCGCGATAGCTGATATACAGATGCTGCTGTGCTGACGTTACGGCTTCCAGAAACAGATAGCGATCATCATCCCGACGGGAGCGATCCCCCAGCCGCCGCTGACCGGAGGCCAACAGATCAAATCCAACCGGAGGTACCCGACGCGGATAATCAACATCGTTCATGCCCAGCAAACACACCACTTTGAATGGAATCGACCGCATCGGCATCAAGGTACAGAAATTCACCGGCCCGGCCAAAAAGCGCTGCCAGCCACCTTGTTGCCCTAATTGCTCATTAAACCAGGCCCGTACCACCCGTCCTGACAACATCAGGGTGCTGGTCGTAGCGTCATGTGTTTCCGGCACCGTACCGGCGTCTGCCGCAGGACAGACCACAGCACTCAGTTCCAGCTCTTGCTGCCAGCGCACCAGAGCATCACGCACCTGCTGTAACGAGCCAGCTTGCTGCTGCTGTTCTGCCAGACTGATACCATCAGCGCGATTGAAATCGGTACAAAAAAAGCTCTCCAGCATGGCCGGCAAGCTGACCAGCCAGTCGGCCGGATCGCGTAATTCACCCAATATCTGCTGCCAGTATTCCAACGCATCCACAAAGCCCAACAGCTTTCCGAGCAATTCAGCGCTGTTACCTTCCACTGCCGTAATCGGCCAGTCTCCCTGCCACCCCGGGGTGTACTGACTATCGGGTAATACCTCAGGAATCATCAACCCCAGCAACAGTTGCCGCAGCCCCTTACGCCAGCTGTTTTGCTCAAATACCGGCAGGCCAAGGCGACCACGTTGCTGGCCATCCAGCCCCCAGCGAATATTCGCGCGTACCAGCCAGTCCTTGATGGTTTCCAGCTCGCTACGCGCAATACCAAAGCGGGTACGAATAGCCGCCACATCCAGCCAATCCTGTACTTCCGTAATAGTCAGACGACTGTCTGCCAGCCCCAATAACGACAGGAAGGTTTCAATCAGCGGGTTTTCCATCAGCATCGACTGATCCGCAATGGCCCAGGGGATTCTCAGGCTATGGCCGCTGTCGGTTTGCTCAACACTGGCGAAAACGGCATCGATATACGCAGCATAGGCATCGATATCCGGTACCATCACCACCACATCACGAGGATTCAGCTCCGGGTCCTGGGCAAACCAGTGTAATAACTGATCGTGCAACCGTTGTACTTCGCGCAACGGGCTGTGAGCAGACACCAGCTTGAGGCTATCGTCATCCGCCTGTACAACCTGTTTAAACCGACTGTGCTGCAGGGCATCGGCACCAAAAGCCGCTTGTTGCCGATCCTGCAATTCCAGAATGTCGTATTGCAGCGCATGCAGCAGGTCCATCGTGTCTGATGGCTGATCCGGGTCAACCCAGGCCTCCACATCCAGAGCCAGCTCGGTCTCGTGTACCAAGGTCAGAAAATCACGCCCCAGCTGGCCCCAGCTGGCCAATAGCGGATTGCCCCGATCCAGGTACGCAGCGGATTCCGGCTGGCGCTGCAAAATCCGCAACCGCCGCCGGTCATCAACAATATCGCCCCAAAAGTTCCGGCACGGATTCAACAGAAAAAAATGCACCTCCACTTCACTCGAAATAGCATCCAGCACTTGCCAATAACTGCCGGGTAACGCCGCAATACCAAACACAAACAGCCGCTTGGGCAAGCCTGCCAGCCGTTCAGGGTAGCGCCGTACCAGGTCTGCCAGTTGCTCCATCAGTCGTGCCCGGTGCGCCAGGCTCTGACCCTGTTGCTCACAGTCAGCCACCAGCGCCCGCCAGACCAGCGGTTGCCATGGATGACGGCTGACATCCGCCCCTTCTACCTGATCTTCACCCGCTTCCCAGGCCAACAACCAGTCTGGCCGATACACCAGGTATTGATCGAACACATCAGCAATGGTTTGTGCCAGCTGATAACATTTGATACCGGCCTCATCGTCATCAAGATAATGGGCAATCGCTTTGCATGGATGATCGTCTCCGGCACCGGCCACCAGGCCCGGCAGCAACCGCATCAGTTTCCATATCATCAATTGTTTGTCGAAGTGGGAGCGCTCCGGCAAATCCGGCCGCAAGCGATTAAATATCTGCCAAACAAAACTGAACGGCAGCGGAAACTCCAGCTGCGCCGAGACACCAAGACCATCAGCAATGTTCAATTTGAGCCAATGTGCCATACCCTGGCTTTGCACCAGAATCGCTTCACGCTCGAAAGGAGACGGTGGATTTTGTTGCATCAGTGACAACAAAATCCCTTTCAGAACGTCCAGATCGTTGGAATGGTAGAGTTTGAGCATGCAATCCGTTACCTGATGGCCGACAAAAAATAGCATTCTAACAGGGAGAGGCCGCCACAACGCGGGACAAATCCGCGCCGATGTGCCGGACGGTGCGGTCAGTTTGCCGGATGGCTCGACAGCAGCCCGATTGACGCTTATCTTCCCTGTCGCCAAACACCAACCTATTTTCAGGATATGCCATGTCGAGCAAAATGGATGCTTATACCGAGAAACAGCGCGGTATTTATTACAACGCTTTCCGCCAACCCATGGCCCAGCCCGAACTGCAACTGACGGGTGCCAATCCTCCTGCCGACAGTGGTTTACTACTGATATTACGTTACCCCGACAGCCTGACTCGCTTGCTCAGCCAGGCCAGCGCCAGTATTGGCCAGATCATTCCCGCCATGAGTTATGGTGCCGACACCTTGCACACCACACTGGCAACAGGCAGCAAGCTGACCCAGCGCACAGAGAACGAAGCCAACGCCCTGGAGATTCAGGCAAACCAGTGGTTTATGAACCAGGGCCAACCACTGGCACAAACCCGACTGGCCAATGTGTGTATTGGTTTCACCGATTGGCTGTACAACAGCAACACCCTGATTGCCGCCAGCAAAGCCAACGCCGGTTTCTGGCAGCTGGCAGAAGCCCTGGTCGAAAGCGCCCAACAGGCGGGCATTGAACTGAGCATGCCCTGGGGCAGCCACATTACCGTTTCCCGCTTTTTGGCCGAGCAACAATCCGCCGATATCATTCGCCATACCGTATCAGAATTACCGCCCTTACCCTGGGAGCCAATCACCCCCTGCGGTATTGAGTTGGTACGTTTTCAGTGTGATGCCGATGGGTTTCACTTCTTTCGGCGCGAAGACTGGTCCTGCTGAAATCGACCTGACTATCAGAGCTATTTAAAAATCTGATAATTCAATACGACATTCGGTGTATATTCCCTACCTGTTGCTACCACCTGTATCGCAAGACTGCTTCAACACCCTCCGGGCAACAGAGGGGTGATCATTCAGAACGAGGAAATATAACACCATGAAAGAGGTTACCCGTGGTCGGTTGACCACTCGCACCATCGCCATGCCGAGCGATACCAACCCCGCTGGCGACATTTTCGGAGGCTGGGTACTCTCCCAAATGGACATCGCCGCCGGTATTTGCGCCGGGCAGCGTGCACAAGGACGTGTTGTCACGGTTGCAGTAGACAGCATGAGTTTTATTCGCCCGGTCAGAGTTGGCGATATTCTGGGGGTTTACACCGAAGTGGCCTACAGCGGCCGGACATCCATGGACATACACGTTGAAGCCTGGGTACGTCGCGGTCGTATCGGTCAACGGGAAAGAGTAACCGAAGCCACCTTCAAGTTTGTCTCCATCGACGAAGACGGTGCTCCCACGCCCATTCCAGATGAAAAAGACCTGCCAACCTATGTACTGGACAACAACAACTGCGAATTCTGACCGGATCAGGTAACGCCACGATCATACGATCAGCGCACGCCATGGATGGCGATCCGGGTGATAGGCGTTTATAAGCGCAGCGACCCTGGCATCAAAAACCGGAGTATTGGAACCCCTGGTGTCGAAAACCCAGGTATTAAACCCAGGTATCAGGCCCAGACATCGAACAAAGGCTAGTCATCATCCTGCTGATATTCGCTGATATCTTCCGGTCGCAACTGACGCTGCATCCCCATCAGAAAGTTACGCAATATCTGGTCTTTGCACTCACGATAATTTTTATGATCCGGCTTGCGGAAAAACGCACTCAGTTCATGCTTGCTTAGACGGAAGCCCGCCACCTGCAAGGTCTCCAGAATATCCTCCGCTTGCATATCCAGAGCAATACGCAACTTGCGCAAGATAATATTATTGGTCAGACGCGTTTCCAGTTCAGGCTGGGCACCATCCCGCTTGCCACGATGAGTGTTGATAAAACCATTCAGAAATGCCGCCAGATCGGTATCACTGGCGATAAGCGCGGCTTCATCATCATCCTTTTTCAGCCAGCCACAGACCTGCTCCCGAGTGACGGAACAATCCGCCGCCGCAAAAATAGCCATCATTTTGGAATCATTAAGATCAAAGGTATAGCGGATACGGCGGAATACATCGTTATTGGTCAAGGTAAGTCCTGTTTGAGTAACCAGCGGTCGAATCATTACGACATGCATAAACAATGCATTTTAGCAGAGTCCGGCAGGTTGACCTATCCAGCCCACCCAAACCACCACCCGCAGCAGCTGAAACAAAACTGCTTTTTTTGTATACTCCGCGCCCCGAAAAACCATCACGCACCGGTTTTACGTTCCGGTCAGCGAGGACACCATGACATCATCCGCATCACCAACCCCTGCGCCCACGGCCAGTGAAACGCCCGTTAGTGGCTCTATCGTAGTTTGCGCCATGTACAAGTTCGTCACGCTTGACGATTTTGAAGCATTACGCCAGCCATTACTCGACACCATGCTCGCGCTGGACGTCAAAGGTACCCTGCTACTGGCCCACGAAGGCATCAACGGCACCGTCGCCGGTAGCCGCGCGGGTATTGATGGCTTGTTGGCCTACTTGCGTCAGGATTCACGCCTGGCCAACATCGGCTATAAGGAATCCTACGATGACGAACAGCCGTTCTACCGCACCAAGGTCAAACTCAAAAAAGAAATCGTCACCATGGGTATCGAAGGAATCGACCCGAAACGTGTAGTAGGCACTTACGTACAACCCAAAGACTGGAATGCCCTGATTTCCGACCCGGAGGTCTTGCTTGTCGATACCCGCAACGACTACGAAGTTGGTATAGGTACCTTCAAAGGCGCACAAGACCCGAACACCAAAACCTTCCGTGAATTCCCTCAGTACGTAAAAGAAAACCTCAACCCGGAAAAACACAAAAAAGTCGCCATGTTCTGTACTGGTGGCATCCGCTGCGAAAAATCTACCGCCTACCTGAAAGAGCAAGGTTTTGACGAGGTCTACCACCTCGAAGGTGGCATTCTGAAATACCTGGAAGAAGTCCCCGAAGCAGAGACCCTGTGGCAAGGTGAATGTTTTGTCTTCGACAATCGCGTCACCGTTAACCACAAGCTGGAAAAAGGCGAATACGACCAATGCCATGCCTGCCGTCGCCCGATCACCGAAGCCGACAAACAATCTGAACATTACCTGCAAGGCGTTAGTTGCCATCACTGCATTAATGAATATTCAGACGAACAACGGGAACGTTTCCGCCAGCGCGAACATCAGATGCAACTGGCCAAACAACGTGGTGAAGATCACCTCGGCAACGACCTGCAAGATATTATTGAGCAGCGTCGCCAGGAAAAACTCGCCTTCAAGGCACAGCAACGGCAACAAGACTAAGACGTCACCTAGAAAAACCAAGAGTATATAGACAGAGATTCAAACAGCGCTTTGTATGGTCACCGCTCTTAACCATCAGGCGCTGTCTTTCTTTTCGGGACACCCACTCTAGAGAGCGTTCTCAATTAACTTTCTCGGCGTTTTCGCGTTGCGTCTATCTATTTGCCCAAGATGAATAGAAACGTACTTCGAGATAGCTAATGGGAATGTAGTGGTCAACTAATCCCGGACAGTATTTTAAAGTTTTCCTCAGCTGCAACGGGCGAAATGCCGTCGTTGAATGT
>NZ_JAUYVV010000022.1:0-58402 GCF_030689165.1 Oceanobacter sp. 4_MG-2023
CTCGTAGCTCAGCTGGATAGAGTACCTGGCTACGAACCAGGTGGTCGGAGGTTCGAATCCTCCCGAGCGCACCATTTATTAGATTAAATAAATGATTCAAATCGTGAGTGCTTTTCTGATGTGCGCTCGTAGCTCAGCTGGATAGAGTACCTGGCTACGAACCAGGTGGTCGGAGGTTCGAATCCTCCCGAGCGCACCATTTCAGAAAAATCTCAGAAAAATCCTTCGAAGCGTCCGCTTCATGATCAAATCCCCTGCTATAAATATTCATGCTTAATCAACGGCAACCTCTGTCGTCGTACGGCTTTCATATTAATCACACTCCTTCAGAATCCAGGCACTGCTGCTGTTGCACCCACTCTAACAACTGCTCAAATCGTTCCGGCGGAAAGCAGGCAATGCCATGCTGTTGCAGCAGCGCAGCGGTGATGCCGCTATAGGGTGTCAACTGCTTGCTGAATGAGCCATCGTAAGTACTGTCGGTGCCACAGGAAGGAGAACGTGATGCCAGTAACGCCGCTTGTACGTTATGGGTCTGGGCATAAGCCAGGGTTTGCCGAGCGCCGGCCAGAAACGATTCAGTAACGTCGTCGCCACTGCATGTCAGCACTCGGCGCTGGCCAGCCAATACCTGCGCACCATCACCGCCAACGATTTCCGCCGCCGGTCGTGGGGTCGGCAAACCGCCAGCCATTTCCGGGCAGACCGGTATCAGCCATCCCTTGCGCCGCCACTGATCAAGCGTTGCGTGGTGGTGGGCCAGTTTGGTGGCGTTGTCGGCACCATCATAGCGGACGGGCTGACCGAGCAGGCAGGCTGATACCAGAATATTCATGGGTTGATTATCATCGAGTGGTACGTCTGGCCATTACATGGATATAACGACCGAACAGGCGATAGGGATCTTGCAGGCCAAATTCCAGATCGGCCTGATTAACTGCCGGCTGGCCGATACGGTCACGGATTTTCTGGTGCATATGATCGTGGATGCAGCGGATGCCGCGCCAGCGGACAATATCAAAACCACCCGCTTGCAGCTTATCCATCACCTTGTCTGGGTCGAGAGGATGCTGGGGTGCATTGCCTTCCTGGCGCAGCCGATCATTGGAGCCGTCCGGAGCATGGGTACGGCCGTTCATAATCTGACGCCACTGATGACCATGGCGGTTGTAAAACATCAGCGAGAGCCAGCCGTTGGTTGCGACCTTGCTGGTGATGGCCTGCAGTGCATCGTAGGGCTGTTCCAGCCATTCCAGTACCGCATGGTTGAGTACCAGGTCAAACTGACCAGGAAACCGGTCTGAGGCTGACTGCAGGGAGCAACAGGCACTGTTGAGCGGCAGGTTGTCGGCCGCAAAGCTGTGTTTTGCCTGCGTCAGCATGGTTTCGGAAATATCACACAAATGGATCGCCGCCCCTTGTCGGGCCAGTTCCAGGGCAAATTGCCCTTGTCCGCCACCGAGATCCAATACCCTGGCGTTGGGTAGTGCGATCTTCAGGTCGGCAAAATCCTGTCGCAGGGCCGCCAGGCGCAGCTGGCCTTTGGGGGTGTCGTAAATCGTTTTGCGAAAGCGGGCAGAGATATCATCAAAATTACGATCAGGTGCCAGTTTGTCACTGACTGTTGGCGGTTGAGTACTCATTATCAGCTCTGTGGACGCACCATTTTTTTCTGTTTGGCCAGCCAGCGATCGAGGCTATTGGCAAACGACTGTTTGTCACGTTGATCAAAGGCAGAAGGCCCGCCACTCTGAATACCGCTGGAACGCATGGTTTCCATAAAGTCCCGCATGTTCAGCCGTTGACGGATGGTTTCGCGGCTATAGGGTTCGCCGCGAGGGTTCATGGCATCCACCCCCAGCTCCATGATTTCTGCGGCCAGAGGAATATCCTGAGTAATCAACAGATCACCGGGGCGAGCGCTTTGCACAATCGAGTTATCGGCGACATCAAATCCGGCGGCCACGGTACGGCTGTGGATCCACTCCGATTTGGGTAGCGGTAGCGTATGGTTGGCAACAAACCAGATATGCACCTGTGTGCGCACAGCGGCTTTACAGAGAATATCCCGGATGGCTTTGGGGGCGGCGTCGGCGTCAACCCAGATACAGGCTGGTTGTGGCAGGGTGTTCAATAGAAAAATCCGTTCAAGACAGTATTGCTTGCAGCACCCATCGTTCTTGGTGGTGATGGGCGTGCTCGCCGGTTAAAGGTGGTCGACTGTATGTACCAATGACATGTTAAGCCATGACAGTGGAGGCTTGCATTTACCATCGAGCGTGTCGTTGTGGTTATCAACCAGAGCTGCCGAGACCAAACGATTATCCGGGTTCATCAGGTTAAATCCAAAGCGGCTTTGAAAGGCTATGGGGTAGTCACGATGACCGGCGTTATTCTGGGCGCTGGCGACAGGAAACTGGGTAATGGAGCCAGCCAAGGCTTTATACGTATCGCTGCAAGGGCCGGGAGAGCGGGCCATATCAATGAGCCAGCCACTCCAATCCTGATTGTTGTGGATACCGAAAGCAGCACAATGGTCGATGCCCTGTTTTGCATCCGGGCAAACTCCCCAGGGGATTTGCAGTTCATCCAGCCGTGTTTCCCATAGATGGTTGCTGGCAGATAGCACAACAAACAAGGGTAGCTCACTGCCGATAGCGGATTGCAGTGCTGATTCCAGCTCAGGCAGAGGCATCAGGCTGGCAGATAAATCATTAAGACACGCGGCCTTGTTGGCGACTAATACGATACCGGGAGAAGACATACGATGACGCCCCTGATTCAAGGGCTTAAACCCTACTACAGAGACGGGAAGTGGTAAATATATAACCGTATTGTTTGAGCCAGCGCCGTAGAGCAGCCGGGCCAACACCAGGCGCTTGGCAAGCCTTGTGGTTGGGGGCTTATTGATAACTCAAGCTTCCAGAGGGATTAGGCTATCGCAACCTGGCCGAGGCCAAGAAAGATGTTGGTGGTTATCTGATGGACGACTACAGCCGGCAGCGACCTCATACATTCAACGACGGCATTTCGCCCGTTGCAGCTGAGGAAAACCTTAAAATATTGTCCGGAATCAGTTGACCACTACAGACTACTTTGATGCCGAAAAACGCGATTAAACGGTCTTCGCTCGAAAGCGCATCACCACTTGATGCGGTTTCCGGCAATACCCGACTTAGCCCTCATTACGTATGATTCTAATATCAGAGCTTGATAAACTAAATAAATATAGCTAAAATTCCGCTTAACTAAATCAATAGATGCGTACCTGATGGAACCAACCCTCAAAGATCGCCTTGTTAGATACATCACCTCAAATGTAGGTAAAGACTTGTTCTTATCAGTTGAGGACGCTATCCGTACTGCTTACGCCAAAGCTCATCATAGAGCTGTAGAGGACTGCAAAAACACAAGCCCCAATCGATTGAGATCATACCAAAGGCGGTATTATGTTGATGACGCTTTAGCAGGCGTACTAGCCGAAGGTAGTCCATCGGTATTACAGACTGTCCCAAAAGGAGAGCAATATATTGTAATTTGCGCGGGGAACATCACCCTGAGCCATATAGAACTTCATCAAAATCAATGGGCGCGCCCAGCAAGACATAGAAGCATGCTGAGCCAGAAGAACGCCATACTAGAGCCCATGACATATGATTTTTTTAAAGCTCCACCACCAAAGATGGATGACGCGCTTCATGTTGTAGCTGTTGTCCTTCATCCTGGAGCCGCAGGTAAAGATCAGTCACAACCAGCTGAAATTGTAATAACGGTACCATACACCGACTGGCTCGGTTACCACCTTGAAATACCGTTGAAAGAATTAATAAAAGAATATGGCCAAGAGGCTAACGCAGCTTCAATGCAGGTTGACCTAGCTTGGCCAATGTTACGTGATGACCTACAAAAAGAAGAAAAATGGTCGAGTGATAAATCGGAGTAGACATTATGAGAACCGGCGTAAGTGGTTTCCAGCCTGATCGATTAATTCAGGCTCGAGAATCGCTTGGGATTACAAGGGTCGCATTAGCGGCCCTTGTTGGTGTTTCTCAAGCGACAATATCAAACTGGGAGAAAGGCAATCAAGCCCCAGAAGAGGACAAACTTAGATCATTAAGTGGCGCTGTTAAATTTCCAGTAAACTGGTTTTTGAAAGACGTACCTGACCATGGAGAAAAACCTTATTTTTATCGTTCTCTAGCAAGTGCAACCAAAGTTGCTAGAGACATGGCGAGAGTAAGACTCGACCTAGTCGCAGAGCTTGCCGCCACCTTAGCTCGTTGGGTGAGCTGGCCTAACGTTAACATTCCATCTATTTCAGAAGGCCGCTTTCTAACAATCACTGACTCTGAAATTGAGGCTCTAGCTCTGGAGTGCAGAAAAGCTTGGGGCCTGGGGCTTGGACCGATTGAGGATGTAGTTCTCGCAATCGAGAATGCCGGTGTTATTTTTGCCAGAGATGAACTTGGCTATTTAAAAATGGATGGCGTTTCACATTGGAGCCTACTAGATGGCAGACCTTATATTTTTGTGTCCTCCGACAAAGCGAATGGAATTCGAAATAGGTTTGATGCAGCTCATGAGCTTGGACACTTAGTGCTTCATCGCAATGTTGATGACAAAACATTTCGCTCTAACGAGCACTACAAACAGATAGAGCGGCAGGCAGACTTGTTCGCTGGTTGTTTTCTTCTGCCTGCAGATTCGTTTGCATCTGAAGTGAGCTGGCCAACACTTGAAACGCTATTATCACTGAAGCCTCGCTGGAAGGTCTCGGTTGCAGCTATGGTAATGCGTTGTTATCAGTTGGATATTATAGATGACGATCAAAAGCTAAGACTTTTCAAAGGGCGCTCAGCAAGAGGATGGATAAGAGGCGAACCATACGATGATCAAATTAGGCTTGAGCAACCTCGCCTGCTTAACAGAGCAATCAAAATGTTGGTAGATCAGAAAGTACAAACTAAGCCAGATCTCGCTCATCAGCTTGGACTTCCTGAGTACCTTCTTGAAACCCTATGCGGCCTTGAGTCGGGATATTTTTCGTATGAAGCACCAGTAAATAACCTGGTTGAACTTAAACTCTCTTTAAACGAAAGTAAAAGCAAGCCATCTAATAGCAATCAGGGTAGTGTAGTTCAATTCCCAAAATCCAAATAATCTAGCTTATAGATTTAGTTCAATAGCACCAGGGAAGAGTCAGCTTACCTTGGTGCTGTTACCACTTCCTTTATACTGGCAAAGCTTGGCTCACAGTAGTTCTCTGGTAATTTCAATGGTTTATCATCAACTATTTGATAGTTGAACCGTGTCCTTTCTTCTTCTGAAGCTTCATAAAATTGCTTTTTGGTTACAAAAAATTTGGGAATGTACATAGCCGTCACCCAGAAATGGCTTTTGAAATATCCACAACATTCGGGCTAGTCATTCGCTTGAAGAAGTAGTTTTGTATCTTCTCTGCAGATTGCCGCAGTGTCTCCGCCGTCAACGCATTTAGGTTTTCCTTGTTTAGATTCAGTTCCTTGTGATCAGACACGGTTGGCTTCCTTTGGTTTTATTGTGATAACTATTATCTGGTTTGATGTAACCCCAGTGTAACCTGAGGAAATTTGCTTTGGGGAGAGAAAGTTTGTGAGTGTAAACGCTTTTGGAATGGGGTTACACCGTATAAAACCCTCTGACTTGACTAAAAAGCCAAAAAATTTTCGTAACCTGTTGATTTTAAAAGTAAAAATGGTGGGCCTTCCCAGACTTGAACTGGGGACCTGCCGATTATGAGGCGGTAGTCATTCGATCATAACTCGTTGTTATTATTGCTCTTTGTATTTCCCGCACACCAATTTGACACCAACTTGACACCAAACCGCTAAAAAACAGGCAGCCGGTCAACCGCATCGCGTTGCTGTGCCTCCCGCGTGTTGTAGTAACGCATGGTCGTTTGAATGTCCGAATGATCCGCCAGCTGTTGCACCTTTTGCGGCGTCTCACCGTTGTTCAGCAGCCACGTAATCAGAGCTGCCCGCATACCCCAGTGGAACGGCTTAACCCCGTCGGGCAGTCCGGCATTCCGGCAGGCTTTGCCCATGGCTCGACTCACATGGCTATAGTCCGAGTACCACGTATTGCCGGAGCCATCATCCAAAAACCACCGCTCAGCAGGTGACCGGTTGGCCAAATCATCGGCCAGAAAATCGGCCAGATTGGCATTGATCGGTTTGTTCGGCCACTTGCCGCCCTTGTTTTTCCAGCCCAGTTCCGGCACGTCGCGGATTTTCACCACACCGGCTGCAATATCGATATTAGCCAGTGGCAAATGCGCAATCGCACCAACTCGTAACAGGCAGTTAGTCGCCAGCATGAATGCCCGATACAGGTTTTTAGCATTGACCAAATCGCGGCCAGGTAACGCCTGATCAACATTGTCAGCGAGGAATCGCTTTAACACCGTCAGCTGATCCATGCTGAAAACCTCCATCTCCTGCACCGGAACCTTCGGTTTTTTGATCCGGATCACCTTGCTATACAGCTCGTTGTCATACGCCCATCGAATAAAACCACCAAGATGCCGGAGATGCATGTGCTGCGTTGCAATACTGATTGGTTTGCCAGATCGGTGACTGATCACCCGGGTTAGCGCCTGGGCAAATACCTCGTTTTGAGATCGGCCGAACTCTCGCAATGGATGATCGCCCACATGCTCCAGATACAGCCGGATAGTCTGCCGGTAAACCAAAATCGTTTTAGGCCGCGCCGTTTGTTCAACCATCGCCATCCACTGGCCAGCCGCATCAGCGAACGACAGGTTTTTTAATCGCTGCTGTTCTGCCCGCTGTTTGGCATCGTTGGCAAATTGCCGGTCGCGGATCTCAGCCTCTTTGCTGGCATAGCGTTTCAGTGCCAGAGCCATGGCATCCGAATCCGTCAACGTCTGGCGCTCATCGGCCAACACCAACCGCCGCCGCAGCCCGCGCTTGCTGCGCACAAAACCGACTGCCGGATCGTGTGGGTACTCACCGCACAGGTTGCCGTTGCCGTCTTCAAAGATTCTTTGGCGCATTATATTTACTCCAAATCTTATCAAATCCAGAATTAATTAAAGGAACGAATGTTTTTACGCTAATTTCTTCTGGGTTATCGGTTATGAAAACCTTATGCAAACGAAGGCTGATCATTAAATTAGCACGACGATTAGCAGGGTCTCGTTGAAGTAAAGCGACAATGGAATTTGATTTTAAACTTTGATTGAAAACAAAAAGATTTCCATCAGAATAGCATTGCGCCGATATGAATGGATTTATCTTTTTAAACGTTGTTGAAACCCACAACCCCGTTGGGTCTAATTCTTTAGGCATTGTTTCTAACGCTTTGGGAGAAAATGAGATATGACAAAAATCAGCAGACGGATGAGAGAAGAAGACACTAACAGCAGGCTGTTTTTTAATAGAGAATCCGTCTGTTATTCTGTATAGGGTTGCCTTGTAATTATCATCTGCAGACACTAAAGATGAATATAAAAAAACAAATATAAAAAGAAATCTAATAGACATTTCATCACCAGTTAAGTTGTTGTTTGCTAGCATCCAGGTTTTGCTGATACATCATCATGATGGTTTGGTAATTGCACATATTGATAGGCCCGTGGCAATAATCCTGAATAACTCTGTCCATTATTTTTCGGTTGGTAGCGACCGTGGCCTGCTTAAACGCATTTAAATTCTGCTGCTCCATCATTCTAAGTGTCATGGCTTGACACATATTGATAGCGCCGCTGCAGTATTCTTTCTTAACTTGGGATTTTATAAACTGGATGACCTCTGCTTTCTGGCCTTCCGAGCCATCGAAATCCATTGGGTGAATGAAACCGGCATTCGCCAAAGGAGCAGACATCAATGCAAAAAAAACCATCGATTTAACAATATTTTTCATAATAAACGTCCTTGGTATTAGTAGTGAAAATTCAAACCCGACGGCCAGAAACCGCCCATACAACCCGGCCGATAATGGCCACTTCATCATTGCTCGATTCATCCAGACGAATATCAAACGACTCATACGCTGTATTCTCTGAACGAATACGTAATATTTGTCCTGGTAATCGTTGGACGTTTTTAACCAGCAGAGAGTCACCCATACGCAAAATATAAACACCGTCCCCGCTGTAGTGACCCTCTCTAACATCAACAAACACCAGTTCACCAGAATTCAATTTTGGTGACATTGAATCGCCGGATACTCTGATTATGCGCAGGTCAGCTGCATTGGCACCTAGTTCATTACGTAACCAATCCCGCTTGTACGCATACACATCAGCAATCGATTCGCTATCAACAACCGAGCCATTACCAGCCGCGGCCTGAATGTCAAGAACAGGAATAAGGGCGTATTCAGAAGGCACCGAGTACCGATTTGAAGGCTCAGAAATTCGCACTGGAGTGTCTGTAATCGTTGAACCTTCCGGGTACATAGCCCCATCACCGGTTGCCAGCCATAGAAGATTGACACCAGTGGCTTGGCACAGGGCGATTAAATTCGTTCGGCTAGTGTCCCTATCGGCATTCCGTAGCCGATGCAACTGAGTCGTAGAAATTCCGCTGGCATCAGAAAGTTTTTGACGCCCAAATTTATCGATAAGTATTTGAATTCTCTCAGAAAAAGAATCTTTCACAATGAAAGTCCATTTAGGTTACGTCAATAAGTTGCCTATAGGCATTGACTGTGCATTTAGGCAACTGATAATCTGTTGCCAATGGGGACTCGAAAGCAATGTGTTTCACAAATTCAAACATTACACAAAGTTCCTAAAAGTTCCAATAAAAGGGGGTCAAAGTGTATACAGCATCAGAAAAAAGACTGTCAGCAAATACAGTCGGGAAGCAGATAGGAGTATCCGGTCGGACAATCAGAAAGTGGTCGAAAGAAGGGAAATTCCCGGAACCCTACAACTTAGGGCCGTTGGAATTCTGGATACAGGAACAAATTGAAAGCTGGACTGCTGAACAAAATCTACCACAAGAGGGGGCGGCACAATGACAACCCCAGCATCAACCCTCCTTGCAGCCCCCAAACTGAACGCCACCGACGCTGCCCGCGCCGCTGGCGTATCGCCATCCACTTGGCGGCGGGCTGTCGAATCAGGCTGCGCACCGCAGCCAATCCATGTACTTGGTCAGCGCCGCTGGCTGGAGTCCGACATAGAGAGCTGGATCATCCAGCAAAACCCGCACCTGGCCGATGCACTGGAATTACGCCGTCAGGCCGAAGCCGTCATTAAAAAGTCAAAATTCAGATCAGGCCTGCGTGCCGTCGGGGGTGCCGCATGATCAAGTTCAAAACCGCCGCCGGGCACAAATACACACTGGAAATCGTATGCCGTCCGGGCATGAACGCACGCATCCAGATCACCGGCAACAGCATTACCGCCAACGCGTGGCCATCGGGCACCGTCATGTACAGCCAAGATGGTGGAAAAACCAGCACGCTGCACATTGGCACCATACAGATCGGCCCCATTGGTCAGCAGGAGGCGCTAAAAATCGAGAATTATCTAGTGCCAAATCTGGAAGACATCAACATCCACTGGCAGCCAGATTGCTGGAACGAGGGTGCCGCATGATCAATTTTAAATCCTCTGTGCACACACCCGCAGACATCACCGCCCGGTTTAATACCCACTCCGGCCAAGTGGTCGAGATCTGCCAGAGCGCATCACCCCGTTCGGCAACCATCAAACACCGCATCACGTTTGATGGCTGTATCTGCGCCTTTGCAGACATCAGCGACATCGTGCTCTGCGAATTGCCGCAGAACATATGGCTCGAATTTGGAGACCTGTTCGTCTGGGGTCTCAGTGACGACGCTGCCGACATCGTGCGCGACTACCTCGACCGAGTCGCCGAACTCAGCCCCGCCTGATCCGGAGCAACACCATGTACAACAACCATAACGGTGCCCAGGAACTGGGTGCCTACAACAGTTACGCCTGTAAAACGTGCCATCGGGAATGGACCGTGCAACACGAGATGAATATCTGCCCGAGTTGCCGGGCAGAGGGTTACGAAGAAATCCTGATTGCCATCGACAAAAAACCGGCCGTTGCCGAACCAGACACCAGCGCCGCCGAGTTCGAACCGCTCGAACTCAGTGGCCACGACATCAGCACACTGGCGCAAATAACCGCCGAAGTGCATGCCCAAGTCTCAGCTGCCCTGAGCCAATTGCCCGCGGGCAGCGTCGAGCACGTAACGAAAACAATTCAAGAAGACCAACTGTTTGACCTGGTAACACGGCTGGACGCAGAAGAAGCCCGGCTCAGAGCCATTGCCCAGCTCGGAATCAACAGACTGAAACAGGGCGAACTGTCGTGATCACACCGGAGCCGTTGGCAGAATATTCGCTGGTCTCTGCGCCACCGAAAAAGCCCCGGCCCTACTGGCTGGAGCAGGCCGAAGCCATCGCCAGCAAATACCCATCATTCAGCCAGCCACTGCTGCACGACTGGCAGCGAGTGGTAAAGCGCACAAAGGCCAACGGCATCCGAACAGCCAACGAACGCATGGACGCCATCATCAAACAATTCAAATTTGGCGATTATCGTATCGACCAAACCGACGACCAGACCGTTAACGACTACGCCAACGCCAAATCAGAACAGTGCATCAAACTGCTGGCAGGCTGGATGCTGGGCCATGGAACTATGCCGGCCGGAGCTGAGCAGGTTGCGCCGCTGCTGGAATACCACGGCCTCGACACCACCAAACTGGACGACCTGGACAACATCACAGGTCTACAGTCAGACGCCAACAAGATGACCGCAGAAATACAGGAAGCCACTGTCGGACTGAGCGCATTGTCCAAGCGGGTAAGGGCGATGCCATACCGTCCACGTACCGCGCCGCGGTGGTCTGTCCGCATGGCTCAACGTCACGTCAGCCGCCATCAAAATCACATCGACGAACTGACCGCCAAACGAGACAGAAAAGAATCCAAGGCGAACCAGATACCCAATGACTGCCGCGCCCTGTTAATGCGCGTGCAAGACCCAAAATGGTGGATCAGAAAAATACGCCGCGTATCCGCACAGCGCACTGAGGCCATCAGCCGCGAACTGGGAACCATCCACCGCACCAGCTCCATGTATTGCAGCCGTTTGGGCCGTGCCGAATACCGCCGCCGTAAACAGCTCAATCTGAACATGATGGAAAATACGGTATTAGAGAACGACAACGGCGACCAGTACACACTGGCCGATCTGGCCGAACTCAGCAACGCCAATCCCGCCATCCGCAGAACCGAGTTAATGATTAGGGTGGCCGGTTTTGAACAGTACGCAAAACAGCTGGGGTATGAAGGCTGGTTCTACACCGTAACCTGCCCGGGGGCTTATCACGCTTACGTAACCAGCAAACGAAAAGACCGCCGAGTCAGCCACAGAAACCCGAATTTTAATGGCACCACACAGCGAGAGGCTCAGCAGCACCTGTGCAAAGTTTGGGCAAAATTCCGAGCCAAAGCGAAACGCAATGACTGGCGCTTTTTTGGCGTCCGGGTAGCGGAACCACACCACGACGGCACACCCCACTGGCACCTGTTGCTATTCATCCATCCAGATGATGCCAATAAATTTGGTGGCGCACTGAAGGAATACGCCATGGAAGCACTGCCCGACGAACGGGGTGCCGACGAACACCGGTTTGACGTCGAAAAAATCAAGACTGGCACCAACCCAAACACCGGCAACGAATATTCGGCCGCCGGTTACATCGCAAAATACATCAGCAAATCCATCGACGGCGAACACATCGACGCCGACCTATACAACGAAGACGCCAAAACCAGCGCCGAAAGCATCGTGGTATGGGCCAGCCGCAACGGCATCCGACAGTTTCAGCAGATCGGCGGGCCATCCGTTTCCGGCTGGCGTGAATTCCGACGCCTGGCACGTCAATCACCAGAGTGCATCGACGCGCTGCCTCCGCTGGTACGTGAAGCTACAAAACAAATCGAACACATAAACCAGACCGACGGAGCCGCCACCGCGTGGGCATGGTACTGCCGCCATTGCGACGAGCACGGAAAGGTCTCGCTATGGCGAATCGTCAAGACCGCCATCGAAACCATTGAAGCCATCAGCGAGGAAAGCGGTGAGGTTTACGAGATAAACACCGATAAGCCGATATGGAACCAATACAACGAACTGATTGAAAAGGACAACGGCATCCGCGCCATGTGGGACGGACAGGAACTGCATGTGCAAACACGAATGCATAACTGGACATCGGTGTCATGCACACCATCAGAGGCCGAAGAAGTCCGCACCCGCCGCAAGGCGGAACGGGCAGGACGCGAAGCGGCCGCCTTGGCGCAGCGCGAAGCGCGAGCAGCAGTTAAGGCGCTCGCGCCGCCTTGGACTGGTGTCAATAACTGTACGGGGGCAGCAGGGAGCTGGCCACCGATACCGCCGGGCAACCAACCAGCCGCCCGGAAAACCGTTGCAGCACCCGAACAAACAACAATGTTTAGCCAGTAGAGGTATTAAAAATGGAACGACTGACCTACAGACAGCAGGAGGCCACCGCCAAACGGCTGGCCATGACGGAATCCAGCCAGCGGCAGTCAGAGTTGGCGGCATACGGGGAACCCCTGAAAAGCACCCTGGCACACCGAATCTGCTGGCTGATAGCAGAACGGGCAATCAATTTCATGCCAGACGTTCGGCGCGTGTACCTCAACCAGTTGCCCAGTGCCGAACGAACAGAGATTGAACAACACATCAAATCGTTGGTGATGCAGAAGAAGCAGCAGCAGGCAGCAGAACGCGAACGCCAGCGCAAATCTGAACTGGAGCTACAGCCTGGGCTGCTGGGCATGTTTGATCCGGTCAGCTACTGGGCAGGCAAACCAGTAAAAAAATGGGTGGTCACCGTCACCAACCACAACCAGATCGACACCCTGTACGTAGCCAGCGCCACAGAACAGGGCGCCAAGCGCCACGGAAAAACCGAAACCCGGTTAACCGGCCGTCTGAGAATCAGTGCCAGGCTGGCCACGCCAGATGATCTCGGTGCAAACCACCGCGACGATAACGACCAAAAAACAATGTGGGTGTAATTATGACGACTGCTATCGATCTTTTTGCGGGGCTGGGCGGTTGGAGCACCGGCGCAACCCAAGCCGGGGTAAACGTATTGTGGGCCGCCAACCACTGGCCAACCGCGGTGGAATGGCACGCCGCAAACCATCCAAACACCCAGCACGTATGCCAGGACCTGCACCAAGCCAACTGGGACGCCGTGCCAGCCCACGACATTTTGCTGGCATCGCCATGCTGTCAGGGTCACAGCAAGGCCCGCGGCAAATCAAGCGGCAACCCGCAACACGACGCCAGCCGCTCCACTGCATGGGCCGTAGTCAGCGCCGTGGAGTACCACCGCCCGGCGCTGGCACTGGTAGAAAACGTGCCGGAGTTTTTGCAGTGGGCGCTGTATCCCGCGTGGAAACAGGCGCTGGCCGCGATGGGCTACCGCATCGCCACGCATATTGTGGATTGTGCCGATTTGGGTGTACCGCAAAACCGCGTGCGGCTGTTTTTGGCCGTCAGCAAAAGCCGCGCCCCGTTGGATATCACCCTGGACAAAGAACCCCACCGCCCGGCGCGGGAATTTATCGACTTCAGCACCGGCAACTGGTCACCCGTCGAAAAGCCGGGCCGAGCCGCCGCCACACTGGCCCGCGCACAACATGGCCGCGCCAACTTTGGCGAACAGTTCCTGTTCTCATACTACGGCAACACAAAAACCGCCCGCAGCATTGACCGGCCGATAGGAACCATCACCACCCGCGATAGATGGGCCATCGTCAATGGCGACCAAATGCGCATGTTAACCGCCGATGAATGTCTGGCCGCCATGACGTTTCCAGCCAACACCCAACGCCCACGCCAGCACCGCGCCACCGTCCACATGGCTGGCAACGCCGTGCCACCGATGGCCGGTGAAAAATTCATTCGCGCTGCACTGGCCGTGGCATAGAGGTGATCATGAAAACCATCCCACTGTTTGCCATCATCATCACCGCCGCGGCGGTATCCGGCTGGGCTGAATGGTCGCTGTTTGTATCGTTTGCACCCGAACCGGGCAACCTGCTGGCCCCAGTTACTATTGCCCTGGGTGCCACCGGCATCCTGTTTGTACTGGCCCAGTACACACTGGCCGCAGAAGCAGCCCGCCGCTGGCAGCAATGCCAGCAACCGCTGGCGCTAATCTGCGCCGTGGCCGCCGCCGCGCTGATGGCCATCAGCGTTGCCGGTACCGCCAGTTGGTTCCAAACCGCATACCAACAGCGAACCACACCAACCAATCAACCCACCGCCGCCGATCTGGCCGCCGCCGATCTGGCCGCCAGCCTGAATGCCCAACGGCTGGCCAGCGCAGCCGCACTGGATAAACAGGCCGCCGCGGCCAGCGTACAAAACCTGTTGACCAAATCCGCCGACTACCGCGCCCAGGCCGAATCGATCCGCGCCCAGATCACCAACACCGGCACCACCGCCAAGCAGGCCGCCCGCGCTGAAAACGCGGCCCCGGCCATCAGCCAGGCAATCGTGGCCGGTGAACTGCTGGGCGGCTGGCTGTTCTGGGGCGTCGCCCTGCTGATAGACCTGATCCCTGTACTGTCCGCCATCCTGCTGACCATGCCAGCATCGACCAACCAACATACCAACCAACCAGCCAACCCACTGGACAGCCAACCAACCAACCAGCCAGAGCCAGAGCCAGAGCCAGAGCCAGAGCCAGAGCCAGAGCCAGAGCCAGAGCCAGAGCCAGAGCCAGAGCCAACCGACCCGCTGACAACACTGCGCCAAATAATCCGGACGACCGGAGAAATGCCAACCCGCAGCAAAGCGGCAGCCATGGGCATCGGCCAGAGCGCATACCGCCGGGCGTGTGAAACCCTGAAACAGCAGGGCGTCATTGCACAACCCACACCCGGCAAACCCTACCGAGTATTGAAACGACTGGAGGCAGTCCAATGAAACAACCATCCAACCTGAATACATTTTTACTGGAGATTCGGTTGGCACTGGAATTAAACCCAGTAGCCAACCCTGACCGGGTTATCAAAAACGCAGCAGGAGCCATGCAACGCCAGCATCGATTTGATGAAACCAGCACCGCCAAACACGTTGCCGGAGCACTGGCACACCCAACCCCTATCCGGGTACTACAACCAGCGATAGACATGCACCACCAAATGACAGGAATCTGACAATGACATACACCACCCAAAACCCATACGCAGCCGCCGCCATGAGCCATATCCCATCCCAGCCAACCCAGCCAACCCGGCAGCCCAACCAAGCCAACCCAGCGTTTGCATTTGTGCTGGACGAAACCAGTGCCGAGCAGGCTGGAGATATGCCATTCATTACCGAAACCGGTGCCGTGATCGCCACCATTACCAAAGCGGAGTATCAGCAAAACAAAACGGGTAGCCACGCCCTGCGCATCCGGTTCGTCAACCCCGATGGCATGGCCGGGTCCGTCACGCTCACGTACCTGAAATCCGACGGCGTAACCGCCGTATTTGGCGGCAATTTTATCAATGCCATCCTGTTCCTGACTGGTCTGAACGGATTTAGCTGGCAGGCCAGCACCAACGAACGGGGAGAGTCAGTGCAGATCGCCGCCGAACTCAGCGGCAAAACCGTTGGTATGCTGGTTAAACAAACCAAAAACCAAAACGACGACGGTACCCACCTGGAACTGAAACAGGTTTACCACCCAGACACAGGGCTGACCGTCAGTGAGATAAAGGCGGGTATTGGTCAGCCAGAGGCCATCGAAAAACTGCTGAAATTATGGGGGCAGTCATGAAAAAAGCGGATCCCGCAGAACTGAGAAAATCCATAAAGTCAGGCTACACAATGATGAAAGCGGGGATCGACTTTGTGTGTATTCCAGTAAAAACGGAAAATCAAAAAGACGATTTGTTGCGGGTTCAGAAAACCGTATTAGAAGAAATGATCCGCGAAGCGGAACAGCAATAAGACACAAAAAAGCCAGCAATCAGCTGGCTTTTTTGTGCTGGGTTATTACACCCTGGCAGACAATTCCGCCGCCATCGCCATCCGATCGGAGGCGGGCAGCTGATCAAACAGGTGCGTCAGTGTCATTTGCATCGCCGCCGCTTTCGGATCGATCCAGTGGCTAAACGCCACATGAGAAACAAACGAATGGTCAAACCGTTGGCATTCCGTATTAACACAGCGAGCATAAACCGAATTGACATCATCCGTTGTCAACGCCCGGCTATACACCGTGGCTTTTTTGCCACAACAGGGGCATTTAATTCGCATATCGGAGACCTCAGAAACTGACAGAACATCCGACACATAGTAACCGCCATTATGATAAAAATCAGCAGGCATAGGCTTTATACCTCATTCAAATGGTGTCAATTCCTGCATTGAAATCAAACTGGAACACAGGCTGGCCCAGCTGATCATTCAATTCCACAAACGGCTGCACCTGGGCGCGAACCTCATTCTGACGATAAAACAACTGAATTTTATCAATGTCCCCGAATCCGCCGGTATTCTCCGGAGCCATACCAGCCAGAGCAGGCTGCATACCGTGTGCAATCAAGATATCTTGCTTCGACACGGTTTTGATCTGGTTAAAATCGTCCTTCTGGCCGATGTCTCCAACCGGGATCAATTTAACCGCGTCTTTATCCCCACCCGGAATATTCATATACATAGACCGGAAATTACCGGGACCTTTTGACCCCCTAACGGCCGCTTCAATTTTCTTTTCCAGATCTTTATCCAGATTTGAATCTGTCGTGTACAAAATGTAACCCATGTGGGATCCATTCTTATAATATCGCCGGCGAAATAACGTACCCTCGCTATTCAAAAACACATCGTGCAGACCGCCGATCCAGTCCGGGACGCCATACACATCCTGCCCGCTGTCGTATTGCATCCCCATGAATACCTCACCGCGTTCAAAATCGATCCGGTCCAGCGTGCCATTCAGCAACCGGCAATACCGGCCCCGTGGTTTAACCCGCATATTCAACGCCGGAATATGCGAATAGCCCAACACGTTGCCCAAAATCCCCCGGATCACCCGGAAGAAAAAATAACCAAACACATGAAAATCCCGGTTGCAGCGCAAAAAATCCCGCAGCGGCATACCGTTGGCGGTGGGGCGGTAGCAAATGCCCGCCTGCTGCACCTTGAAATTAATGCAGCGGCGGTGAATGGCATTGGCCCGGCTCAACGTATCCAGCCCAGCCGGAGAGATAGGTGGCGTCCAGTAGTCCGCCTCCTGGTAGTAATAAACACCCAGCAGGCTTTCCAGACCGGTGGTTACCGGCTCCGGATCACCAAAGGTGAAACATGCCACCGATTCTGTGGGCATATTGGTATCGGTACTGGTATCGAGCGTTGAATGTGTCATGCAGCCTCACTGATAACGGCGGTGGTTTTTTTGTCGTTGGGTGTATCACTGGTTAACCCCTCGCACTGCAGCGCGTGCATAATCGCCCAGGCCACATCGGCGTGCCCAATTTTAGAATCACGGGCTGCAACAAAACTGATGACATTGCCCTGCTGCTGTCGGCGTATCGCCATAAACGCCATAGGAATATCCACATAATCGGCAGACCACCGAATCCGTTTTTTAGCAATCACACTCTGCGCCTTGAGCACCAACTGGATTTTTACGTCAACGCTGTAATGGATGCCGGTTGCCCGTGGGAAGAATTTGCACACCTCCTCAAACACGCCAGACCCTTCACCCGTGCGATCAACCGCCAGAAATACCACGTTGTATTTGTCGCACAGAGATTTGATGCTATCGGCCTGATACTGCCAGTGCTCGTTGTGCATACTCAGCCGCTCCAGCAGCGTAAACAGGCCACCGGATTGACTGGGCAGGCCCAGTACAACCACCTCCGCCTTGTCGCCAGAACGGCTGGGATCGTATCCGATCGCCACCGGTCGGTTGCCGTAGGGCCGCGCTGCGCTGGAATTAAAACCATGCCAGCGGTCATCATTCGCAGCACAGCCCAGCAATTGATCCAGAACAAACGCGCTGTTCTGATCATCAATAAATTCGCACTCATACAGCTGACGGAATACCGCCGGTATATTCTCGATTTCCAACTGATGTAAATCGAAAAAATCAGCGCCGCCAGCCAGGGCATCATGAATCGTAATAATCTTACGATACATGCCATCAACAGACGTATAACCAGCCCGGAGCTGCTTAGCCGTTGGCATCTCAAAAACAGGTAAATTTGGACGGTGTTCCTGAATATCCTGATAATCGGCACCGCTCCACAACTGATACGCATCATGGGATTTAGTCGATGGCGTAGAAAAATAGGTTTTACGAAAATGCTTGTGAGTGGCAATGGCGCCAGCCAACTTATTCAGTTTTTCGAAATCCCGAATCCAAAAAACCTCATCCAGATACACATCACCAGACGGGCCCTGTGCCGTGCTGCTATTGGTACTCAAAAACCAATACGTTACAGGGCCGTTATCAGTCTGGATCGTAATCTCATCACCGCCCTTGATTTCAATGCCAAACCACTCCATGGCAAACGACAAAATATAACGCTTGAACAATCGGCTCTGGTTTTTACTGGCCGACAAAAACGCCTTGTTATTACCATCGATCAACGACAATACAAACGCCTCAAGACTCGCGTAAAACGTCCAGCCAATTTGCCGGGATTTCAAATAAAAGCGGCGGCGGTATTCCTCATTGTCTGGATCATTCAGCAGTTTTTCCAATTCCAGCCATTGGTATTTGAACAGCTTTTTCTTTGCCAGCTCTAAAATATGGTCACGATCAATGCCACGGAAATCATTTTTAACCGGCTTCTTTTTACGTTTGTCAGGCTCTGGCCGACCAGCCTTATCAGCCGCATCCAGTGTTAGATTGCCTTGTAATTCATGCGCCATAACAGACACAGGGTCAGGATCACCGGGCAACCGAACCGCCGCCACCTGGCCAGACAGTTTCATGTGTTTGGCTTTCAGCCCCTGCAGGTGCTCAACTTCGTTTAACTCGGTAGTGGTCAGCGTCTCTCGTTTGTTCAGTATCGTTAAAATACGCCGGTCATAGGCCTCGGTTATGTCGTCGGTTTTTACCAGATTGTCCCAGTCATCCTTATCAATCCAATCGTATAGCGTCCGACGGGGAACACCGGTTTCACGGCTGATATCAGGCACCTTTACGCGCCTAATAAACAGCGTCCGCGCCAGCGCCTTTGTATCATCAGAATATCGTTTTGCCATATCAGCGAGCCAATCAGGTTTAAATCAATGGCACCAGTGTATAAACCACAACATATAAAAACGCGGCCAATACTTTTAAATCATCCTATATCAATAAAAATAGAAAAAAACAGAATATACAGCGGTAAAAACCCGGCAAATATATCGATATTGTTGAGGTCTCGAATATATGAACCAACGAAAGTAGGGACGGATATGTAAATGCTATTAACCGAATGGCTCACCATCGGGACCGCCGGTGCAACGATCGACGGCCGCGAAATTCCAGAAGACTGGCTTACCGCCGCCGCCGAACAATACGACCTGGACGTGTACACAGCCGTGATCAACTCAGACCATGAGCTGGAGTGGTATGGATCATTCGGCACCGTGCAAGAGCTGCGCACCGGGAAAAACAAACAGGGCAAAACCACTCTGGAAGCGCGCATTAATCCGAATCAGCGACTGGTGCAAATGAATGTCACCGGTCAAAAGTTGTTTTTCAGCATGGAAATCATTCCAGAATTTGCCGACACCGGAGGCGCATACCTCACGGGATTGGCCGTGACCGATCGCCCGGCCAGCCTGGGCACCAGTGCCATGAAATTCAGCAGCAACAAACCAGCGTTGTATTCCGCCGCTCAACCGCTGGAACTGAAACTGCCAGACACCAACACCAATACCACCGCCCCCGGCTGGTTTACCAACTGGCTGAAAACATTTGCACCCGCACCCAAAAAACCAGAACAGGACGACGACGACATGACCCCCGAGCAACTGGCCGAACTCAAAACGGCATTGACCGACGCAGTCACCACACAATCCGAACAATTCACCAGCGCCCTGACAGAGCTGAAAACGGCACTGACGCCAGCCGATCCCGCCACGCCGCCAGCCGATACCGACACGCCGCCAGCCGATACCGACACGCCGCCAGCCGATCAATTCAGTGCGTTGACCGACGCCCTGGCAAAAATTCAGGCCGATCAACAATCGCTGGCAGACCAGTTCACCGCCCTGAAAAGCACACCAGCACCCGGCGTGACAATGCCAGCAATGACCGGTCCAGCCGACGACGAAATCACAGACGACATTTGTTAATCAAATTGCCGGAACCGGCAACCAGCAAACAGCTGAAGGATCAAACCACATGAAGACGAACACCCGCGCAAAATACAACAAACTGCTGTTTGCCATTGCGGCCGCCAACGCGGTTGCCGTTGCCGATCTCTACAACGGCAAACAGTTTGCAGTAACCGAGCCGAGCGAAACGACGCTGAATGACAAAGTGCAAGCGTCCAGCGAATTCCTGCAATGGATCGGCATGGCCCCAGTCACAGATATGAAGGGCCAAGCGCTGGATCTCGGATTTTCCGACATGATCGCCAGCCGCACCGATACGAGTGGCGGCACAGAACGTAATGGCACTGAACTGGGCGGCCCAACAGGATCAACCTGGGAGGTAGCAAAGACGAACTACGACGTTTACATGCGCTATGCCACTCTCGACACCTGGGCACGTTACAAAGATTTCTACAGCCGCTACATGCAGCAGGTATTCCGCGCCATTGCACTGACTCGAATCAAAGTCGGCTGGTACGGCACCAGCGTTGCCACCACGACCAACAGCACCACCAACCCACTGGGTCAGGACGTCAACAAAGGCTGGCTGCAAGTGCTGCGCGAACAGGCCCCGAGCCGGATTATCGGAGAGGGAAACGCAGCCGGTACAGACAAGGTATTTATTGGCAAAAACACCGACAACCCGGATTACCAAAACCTCGACGCCGCGGTGTACGACATCTATCGGATGATCGAAGTGGAAAACCGCACCGGTGACGAGGTAGTCATTGTCGGTTCTGCCCTGGTCGCGGCCGATATCGGCAAAACCCTCACAGAACATGCCGGTACCCCGAGTGAGAAAAAACTGGGTATTACTACCCTGTCCAAAAGCTATGGCGGACTCAAAGCCATCGAAGTGCCTGGATTCCCAGACACCGGCATCGTCGTTACCGATCTGAAAAACCTGCACCTCTACTACCAAGAGGGCCGCACCCGTCGCACGACCAAGGATCAGCCAGAGCTGGACCGCATTGCCGAGTTCATGAGCTCCAACGACGCCTACGCCATTGGCGACATGGACGCCATTGCCGGGTTTGAACCGACCGCCGTCACCATCGTGGATGAAACAACCGCCACCGCGACATTCTCAGCCTGATACACCGGCCCGGTAGCAATACCGGGCCACATGAACTGAACCAACAGGACGCATGACCATGACCAAATTATCACCGGCCCGCGCCTGGGCAGCCCGTAAACAGCGCGAAAAGCAGCAAGCTGCTGCCAAGGCCGCCGTTGAATCGGCAGATCCCGGAGCGGTTACAGAACTCACCACCACCGCCGAGGGATTCGAGGCGCTGTGCATGGCCATGAGCCAAGACGTGTTGTGGCTGCATGGAAAAACCCTGACCGAAAAACAGGAATTCAAAGTTGAACGCCTGCCCGGATACATGGAGCACGTCCAAGAGTACATGGCATCAGGAGACGTCTACGCCAACCCGGTGATAGTAGAAACCATGATCTGGCTGGCAGACCTGTTGCAAGACGGTCACCCCGCCAGCAACGCCGTTGAGTTCGAGAAAATCGCCCTGTTATGCGTCAGCCAAGGCCAAAAAATGCCGGAACGATTCAAATCGAGTCTTCCGACATTTGTTGCGGATGCCGTCCATGCCTGGGCCTCGCATCAAATCAAACTGAACCACAGCCCACAGCCGCTGTTTGGCAACATTTTCAACCAGCTGCATAACTGGCCAGTACCACGCGGCGTCATCATGAAATACCACAAGCTGGCCGGACAACTGGCCACCGACGCCGGAGAGTGGAAAACCGCATACATCCTGCTGACCAAGGCCGACATGCTGGGGACACCAAAACACCCAGCCAAGGTGACGACGATTAAAAAAGAGGTCGTGAAAAACCTCGAAAAACTGGGCATCCAATTGCCGGCCGTCAGCCTGGAAACCGAACAACCAGCGCCAGACGCGCCAGACACAGACGACGACACCGAATAACTGGCACGCGGAGCCAGTAAACAACCCCCGCACCACTGGGCGGCCCTCAAAATCCAACAGCTCAGGCAGAGGCCTGTCTGGACGTTTTGAGTCAGCCGTCCCCCTACAACAGGCAGGGCACGACATGACAGACAGCTACAGTTGGACAGCCGCCGCCGCGCAACAACGCGACGAGACCGACGTACCCAACGCCGAATTTTGGCCGGGGATGAATGTCGCCGAGTTCTGCCGCCAGTACGCCGTGCCCGGCGCGCTCGACAACGCCATGATCAAAAACGCCCTGATTGTTGCCGCCGCCCAAACCAACCGCCGGTTGGAGCCATACAAGCAGCGTGCACTGGATGCCGACCAGACCGGGTTTGTCTACTGGGGCACCACCGATACCGGTACCGCCGTGTCGGTCGATATGCTCGACCCGGAAACCCTGGCGGATATCCCCGCCGACACCATTGCCGAAAACAGCGTACTGGTTGCACAGTATTACGCCGCTGTATACAGCACCGCCATGGCTCGACTGATCATGATGCAACCGATGCAGAGTGACGACGATCGCGCCACCGTTGCGGCCCAATACACCGCCACCGCCACCGCCGCCGTTGCCGAAATCAACGGCGAACCGGCGACCGGCGTGTATCTGATTTAGGAGCGGTCATGCAAACACTCGACAGCCTGGCCGCCCTGATCCACGACAACCGGCAACTGCTGGGCATAACCCGACAGGGTTACGACCTCTGGATCGACTCCGGCACCATCGAACCGGGCAGCAACCGCGAGACAGAACGCGGCCTGCATTTTTGCGATTACCGCTACCGCCTGGCACTCAGTATCGACGCCATGCACGGCCACCGTGGCGGCCTGCTGCTGGCCATGTTGCACAACTGGGAAACGAGCCTCAGCCGAGAGGTACGCGCCGACCTCGACGAGCCGCAGATAATTACCAGTACCGCCACAAAAAACCGGGGCGGACGCATCCTGCAAGTCGAGTACACCCTCGACGTGCGCGACGGCATCTATCTGACCCGCGACAGTAACGGCCCAGTGCAGGCCATCGGCGACCGTTGGACGTTTGGCGAGCACACGCTAAACATCGCAGAGGCCATCAGCCTGACCAGTGAGGTGCGCACATGATCCGCCTAAGCATTGCTGGAGACCTGACGCTACAACGCCAGCTGGACGTGTTGAACATGCCCAACCGCGCCCGCGTAAAACATCACCGCTACGTGGCGCGCATGGTCATCCGCAACGCCAAACGCAACATCACCCGGCAAAAAGACGTGCACGGCCGCACGCTGCCACCGCGCAAACGCGACAACAAAAAAGTGCTGCGCAAACTGCCCAAAACCCTGAAGGCCTTCGTTGGCCCCAAAAGCGCCAAAGTCACCTGGCCAAAAACCCGCACCGGCCAGATTGCCCGCGCCCATCAAGAGGGCGTCAGCACCACCATGACCGCCGCACAGGCCAAACAGACAGCCCGCAAACGGGGCGAACCCAACTACAGCGACCCAGCAACAAAAGGCCAAGCAAAAGCGCTGCTGGCCGCTGGGTACCGACAGCCAACGGGCAGCCGCTACAAAAGCGGGGCCAGAGCTGGCAGCGCCAAAACTCGCCGCGTCAGCGCCCGCTGGATAACCGAAAACCTGACCGTCGGAAAGGCGGCTTTGATATTGCGAATGCTGCGCGACGAACCCAGCAAACAGCAGTGGTCAATGCCACTGCCAGAACGTGAGTTTTTCGGGCTCAACAGCACCGACGTTACCGACATCACCAACCACCTGATCAACGATATTTTGAACGACGTGCGCCGGGCCGCATAAACCCCCGCACACACACAGGAGCCACCCACATGGCACTCGGAACCATCAGCGCAAATCAACAAAACCTCAGCCAAGGCGCAACCACAGACGTGGAACGCCGGGTGCTCTGGATCGGCTACAACGACGAAAACGCCGACGACGCCGTGACCGTCACCAACGCCGCCACCGTTCACACCATCGGCGCGTCCACCGATCTGGACGCTATCCTGGGGGCCGCCGATAGCAACCTGAAAACCCAGATCACCGCCGCACAGCAGAACGTCGGGCCAAACTGGACAGCCTACGTCGTGCCGCTGTACAGCGCGCTCGGTGGGTCAGACATCGGTACCGCATTTGGCGACTGGTCAGCCGCGTTAGAAATCGCTCTGGGACAACCCAACAACATCAAAACGGAACTGGTTGCCTTGACCGATAACGTCACCGCCACCGATCTGCCAGACCTGCAGGCCGCTTGCACCAACGCCATCAACACCTGGGCCAAATACATCACCATTCATGCACCGCTACCGGGGCCAGATGGCAGTCAGACTTGGGCGCAGTACATCACTGCCACCAAAGCCATCAACGGCACCGACGTATTCGACCGCGTGCACCTGGTGCCACAGCTGCACGGCACCAATCTGGGCGCAGTCATCGGCCGCCTGACGTCGGAATACGTCAGCATTGCCGACAGCCCAATGCGCGTGCAAACCGGAACCGTAGCCGGGTTGGGAGAGCATCCAGAAGACAGCACCGGCATTGCACTGGATCTGGATCACCTCAGCGAACTGAGCGAAGCCCGGTTCAGCGTGCCGCAGTGGTACCCAGACAAAGACGGCACGTATTGGGCCGATCACATGAGCCTGGACGCCAGCGACGGTGATTTTTCCGTCTACGAAAACCGCCGCGTGATCGACTACATCACCCGCCGTATTCGCCTGCTCATGATCAATCAGGTGGCCAACCGCGCATTCAACAGCAGCGCCAGCAGCACCGCGTATTACACCGAATACTTCCTTAAGCCGATTTACGACGCCGCCAAGGCCAGCACCATCAATGGTGAACCCGCCGCCGGACTGGTACAAACACCGGTAGATGGCGACATGGTGATCACCTGGTTGACCAACACCAGCGTTGAGCTGGCCGCGCAAGCAGCTCCAAAAAATTCAGCCAAAAAACTGGGGTTGTATATCAGCCTCGATCTCACCCGGACGGAGGCATAAACCATGGGAAACCGCATCAATGGCAAATCGTTTGACGTGCGCATCATGGGCATCATGGTGCACGTCGAATCCATGACACTGACCATCACTGACAACACCACCACCGCGACCAACAACGGCCGCCCAGCAGGGACCCTGCAGGGTGACGTATCGGCATCCGGTGATCTGGTGCTCGACATCAGCCAATTCAATTTGCTGACCGCCGCCGCCGCAGCGGCTGGCAGTTGGCAGGATCTGCCAGAGTTCCCGGTGCACACCTACGCCGTTGGCGGCAGCACCATTGCCGAAAACATGTTGGTCTATGCCGACGGCTGCAAACTCAAAATCTCCGACTTGCTCAACATCGACCCGAACAGCACCGACAAATCCACCGTCACGGTGCAGTACGACGTGACCGGTGAGGATTTCGTCAAGATCAATGGAGTGCCGTACATCAGCGGCGACTCGTTCGGCATTATTTAAGGAGCACAACCCCATGAGTATTGACGTCCGACAAATCGCCCTGGCAGTCCGGGGCACTATCGAGCAGGCCCTGACGCGCTACAACCTGCCAGACACTGAGGCAGCCGTCCGGCTGCTGATCATGATCGCCGCCCATGAATCCGGCGCGTTCATGTACGTGCGCCAAAAAGGCGGCCCGGCCCTGGGTATGTTCCAAATGGAGCCACCGACATACCAATACTGCTGCGACTACCTCAAGCGCAGCGGACGATTCAAGGCACTGCCACGGCAGTATTCCGCCGCCCGGCTGGTAACAGACAGCGTACTGGCCGCCGGTTTTGCCCGCGTGTACCTGTACAGCCATCCAGAGCCATTACCCGACGCTGACGACCTGCAAGGGCTGGCCAACTACGCCAAAAAATACTGGAACAGCGAACTCGGTGCCGCAACGCCGGATGACTACCTCAACGCCTACAACGCCGTTTATGGCAACCCAGAACCGGAGCAGACCGCATGAAAACCCTGTTGCTGACAGTGCTCTGGCCACTGATCACCGAAGTGGCCCAAGCGCTGATTAAAAAATTGCCCTGGGCAGCCCTGCTGGAACGGCTGCTGACCCGCATTGCCGTGTGGGCGCTGTACAAAATTGCCGGAAAACCAACCAACGACCTGAGCGGTGAAACCGTGGACGATTTCGCCGCCGCCCTGCAGGGCAAAAAACTGCCCGCCGCACAGGTAAAACCGCCCACAGAATGAGCACAGCACCATGCCAGACATGAACCCGGCAGAACTGACAGAACTGGTTACCAACGCCGCCGAACAGGGCACCAACAACGCTCTGGCCCGGTTGGGATTTGATACCAACAACCACTTGGAAACGCAGGCCGACATGGCGTTTGTGCGCCAGCAACGCAAAGCCAGCGAGCAGATCGGCCGGGTAATCCGCCGGTCGGTCATTGGCCTGCTGGTCACCGGGTTGATCAGCCTGCTGACCGTCGGCATCCAGCAGGCATTAACGAAATAACCAAACCAGACACAACACAGGAACCAACACCATGGCAGACCAAAACAGCAAAAAAATCACCGTATGCGCAGGCTCAACCGAATTGCGGTTCAGCGTCGATCTGATGGCATTCCATGCGTTCCAGAATGATTTTTTGCCTAACAACAAGGTGGCACCCAGCAATAACTTTTTGATGCGCACCATTCATCCAGACGACAAAGAATCGCTGAACGCGCTGCTGGACATGGGTCAGGCAATCAACCTGGCTCAAGCAGTTGCGGGTGAGTTCACCGGTGACGTGGAAATCACCGTAAAAAAATAGAACGCGCCGTTAAGGCGCTGAAAGACAACCAGCTGGGTCAGGCATTGGTACTGGCCCGGCTGGTCTGGGGCAGAGAGACCAGCGACCCCGACGAGATCGCCGCCGCTGTATGGCTGCACCAGAGCAGCATTGAAAAAATCAGCGACGCCGTCGCCAGCGGCATTGCCAAGGCATTTGCCAAAAAGTAGCAACAGGAGCACGCCCGAATGAGCGGAACCACAGCACTGGAACGATTGATGTTTACCGTGGGCCTGACCGATACCGTCAGCCGACCACTGCAAAACATCAACCGCACTCTGGGCAGCGTTCGCCAAAACGCCACCGCCGGATTCGACGCCATCCGGGGCGGTGCCGTGGGCGTGGGGGCCGCATACATTGGCATCAAAACGCTGATGGAACCGGTCTATCAGATGGAAAACGCCATCGGTGAGGTGCGTAGTCTGGGCGTAGCAGAGGCCGAGTTAACCCGGCTCAAAAACACCGCGCTGGATTTCAGCGTGCAATACGGCGAATCCGCCGCCGATTTTGTCCGCAGCAGTTACGACATCCAATCAGCCATTGGCGGACTGACCAACGGCGAACTGGCCGTATTCACAGAGGCCAGCAACATCCTGGCAAAAGGAACCAAGGCCGATGCCGCCACCATCACCGGCTACATGGGCACCATGTACGGCATTTTTCAGCAGCAGGCCGCTGCAATGGGGAAATCCGAGTGGGTAGAACAGCTCACCGGGCAAACCGCCGCTGCCGTTAAAATGTTCAAAACCACCGGTTCAGAAATGAGCGCCGCATTCACCAGCGTGGGCGCTAACGCCCAGGCGGCAGGCATCCAGCTGCACGAGCAAATGGCCATTCTGGGCACCCTGCAATCCACCATGAGCGGCAGCGAAGCCGGTACAAAATACAAATCATTTCTGGCTGGAGTGGGTGCCGCGCAAAAATCATTAGGCATGAAATTTACAGACAGCGCGGGCCGCATGCTGCCCATGCTGGACATCCTCAACGCACTGAAATCCCGATTCGGCGAAACCCTGGACGTAGCCGAATCCGACGCACTGAAAACCGCATTCGGATCAGACGAGGCCGTCAGCCTGATCAAACAGCTGATGGGCAACACCGACGGACTCAATGCCAGCATCACCAAACTGGGCCGCAACACCGGCATGGACAACGCCCGGGACATGGCCGCCGCCATGGTGGACCCATGGGAACAATTTCAGGCGGTAACCGAAGGGCTGCGCATTGCTTTCGGTACTGCGCTGTTACCCGTCATCAACGACACACTGGCCAGCCTGACCGATGGTTTACAGACCATCATGGGCTGGACGAGAGAATTCCCCCATCTGACTAAATGGATCGGACTGGCCACACTGAGCGTCATCCTGTTGGGCGGTGCAGTCGGGTTAATGTCCATCATCATCGGGATCAGTCGCGCCGCCTGGGCCGGGCTGCTAATTATGTGGGCGTTTGGGAAAATAATTATATTGGGCGTAATACGGGCGCTAATATATTTTCGGAAAGCATTGATATTACTGCGTACAACGATGTTGGCATTCATAATTACAATGGGAGTTATTACAAGCCCATTTTGGGCAGCAGTTATTGTTATTTCTATAATTATAGCGGCTGTGGTCGCTGCAATTTATTTACTGGGCGATTGGTTAGGTTGGTGGGAGAAATTGGGTGCATGGTTCAAAAATACAGAATGGGGGTCTGGGTTTTTAAAATGGATTGAAAACTTGAGTGATTCGATAAAAGGATTATGGAAAGACTTTAAAGAATTAATAGGACTAGATTTTAGCTTAAGTGATTTAAATCCATTTTCAGCGAGCGGTATTGATTTTAGCTGGAATGACTTAAATCCATTTTCTGGCGGAGAAGAAATTACCGCAATGGGAATTGGAAAAATAAAAGCAATCGCCGACCTGCCAGACATTTCTGGACTCAGCACCCCAACCAGCAACACGCCCAGCACCCGCGAATCCATCGCCGAAATACTCAAGGGCAGCGGCAGCAGCGGTGGCAACCACTGGGGAGGCGTAACAATCAACGCAGACAACGGCATGACACCTGCCGATCTGGAACAGTGGTCAATGCTGCAAGGGGGATAACCGAAATGGCGACATATATTGACCTGCTCATTACCGACGACGACATCAGCACAGACACCGCCGGTCAGCCACTACTGGTCACAGACCGCGACGTCATTGCCCAGGATACGAGGCACGCAATCCGAGAGAGCGGGCTATTAACCAAACTGATCGGCCAGCGTGACAGCCAGCAACGGGCACTGGTACGCAAACAAATCCGGCAGGTAGTCGAATCGGACAGCCGGATAAAACCCGGAACCAGTGCCGTAACAGAATATTTTGCCACCACCAAAAACGTACAAATTACCGTCACCGCCGAAACTGAATTCGGCCTGATAACCGTGGGAGCCTGACATACATGGCCATCGATACAGAAACCCAGGAATTTTTCACACAACAGGCAGCCGATGCGGGAATCCCAACCACCCAAACAGAGCTGGAAACCGAGTTTCAAACAGAGGCAGACGACGCTGGATTAACGTTCAACAACAACAGCACATACAGCCCGTTCTGGCGGTTCCTGCGTGCCATCGCCACAACACCCGTGTTGTCACTGCTGCAATGGGTGATCACCGAGATCACACCAAACCTGTTTTTAAAATACGCCAGTGACACCTGGCTAGACCTGATCGGCTGGGGCCGAAATATCGAGCGCAAAGACGCGAGCACACTGACCGGTGAAATAACGTTCAACCGCACCACCACCGGCACAACCCTGCCGATCCCCACAGGCACATGGATCAAAACCCCGGCAATCAACGGCACCGTGTACCGCGTAAAAACCACCGCCGCCGGCCAATTCGGCAGCACAGACACAACCATCACAGTGCCAGTAGAGGCCGAAAATACCGGCGTAGCCTACAACCTGGCCGCCGGATATTTCACCGTCCTTGACCCACCAATAACCGGCGTCACCAGCGTGACCAACGCCAGCGACTGGATTACAACCCCGGGCGCCGACGACGAATCAGACGACGACTACCGAGAACGAATCCGCGCTCGGTTCCCCGCAGTATCAGACTGGCACGTCAACGCCGTATACAAATCAATCATCGCCGAACAGGTGGGCATCGAATACAGCCGGATATTCATCGACCACACACAGGCACCACGAGGCCCTGGCAGCGCGGACGCCCTCGTGTTGTTTGATGCTGGTGTTGCCAGTGATGACTATCTATCTCAGGTAAATGAGCACATCAGAACAGATGGAAATCACGGACATGGTGATGATCTACTCGTGAAATTGTTCCCGGAAACCCTGCACGACATCACCGCCACAATGTATGCAGCATCGGGCACCAGTGCTGCAGACATGGCCGCCGCACAGGCAGAGGCAGAGCAAATCATCCGCTGTGCATTCCGAGAAAACAGCGCATACAGCGTCACACAGGTCACATTCAACAGCCGGTTTAGCCTGGCTAACCTGGCCGCCGAGATCCGTGTACTGGTGCCAGTATTGTCCAACGTAGAGTTTAACGTTTGGAGCATTGTCAGTGCCGCTGACATCCCCCGACTGCAAACACTCACAACGACGATTCAGGAGGTATAACCGTCATGGACTGGAGCAAAATAAGCCTGATTTTCTGGCAAACCGGAACCAAAGAAAAAGCCGACGCCAGCGCGTTCAGCACATTCATCGACACCTGGTGGCTGAAAGTACGCGGCTGGCTGGAATTTCCGCTGCGCGTCTACGACGTAGACACAGCCCCCATGTTTATCGTTGATATGCTGGCCTGGGAACGCGACGTTGACCGATTCAATGGCGAAAGCGAATCGCTATACAGACTGCGAGTAAAAACCGCATACGAAAACGCAAAAGACGCGGGCAGCGCCGCCGGATTCAAACGGATCTGGACCCGGCTCGGACTGGGAAACGTAACAATTACAGAACGGGTCTACGGAGATGACTGGGACATAGTAGAAATTCAAATGGCCCCGGCAGATATCGCGAGCAATGAGGCACTGATCAATTTGCTGGTAGATCAATATGGCCGGACATGCCGCAGATACCAGATAACAACACAGAACGAATCAGAATTGGTTGCTGTAATACATAGCATACAAACAGACACCAGCCACCTGTCCGCCAGTACCGACGCATTCGGCCAGCTGATTACATTCAACGGTGAACCACTGACCATCACTGGCGAATTATTGGAGATTAATTGATATGGCAAAAGACCTAAACACCGATCAAGTACCCGTTGTAGAGCACGAATCCGGCGGTCACGTCCCATTCATATCGCCAACTGGCGAACTCAAAAAAATATCATTGGATAAGTTATACGAGACTAATCTGTCAGAGAACGTATCTGACGAGGCCGGAACCAACGTACAGGATGCGTTATACACGGTAAATCAGCGATCAATTGCTCCGCTATTAACACAACAGTGCCTGTCTCGTGTTGTACGTATATTGTTTACCGGGACATCAATTGAGGCCTCCAGTGCTAGCGGATACCGTATGTGGTTTGAGTCGTTAAAAGCTGCGTATGGGGATTCTGGCAATCTCACGGAAATTTTAGCGGCGTTAGGAGGTAGCTACGAGGATATATACGACGGGTGGTACAAACAGCCATTCTCTGGGTTGAGACTGCACCGGCTTCGTGGGGACAGTGATAGCGACTCCATTACACTCCGGCGTGGTTTCTCTCGTCGTATTCTGATTAGATACAGCACAGAAACGGATGGCGGCTCTTGCGATGTCGATGTTAACGGAGTGTATTACGCGACTATAGATTGTAGTGGTGCGCAGAGTATGGCCAACGAACTCAATATTGATTTTGACGATATTGGGTATCACACAATTACATTTCACCCACCAACGACAGGATATGTCTACCTCGAATCTATTGATTGGTGCCTAGATAACCCCGGCATCCACGTTATGGACGGGACGTATGGTGGATCTACTATTCAGAATTATATTATTGATAGACCAACAGTGGGAACTCAAGTAGACCCGGTTCCTGTTGTTGGAGACACTGGGCTTGAGGCGCTATTTAATAACCAGTCTGAATACTCTAAACCGGACTTGGTTATTCTTCCGTATACAGTTAATGACGCTGGTACAGGGGTGTCCAATGTTGAGAATTACGCAATACCGACAATGAATAAAGTTATCGAGTACACAAGGGAATCCGGCGCTCACTGCATTACAATGTGCGAGATGGGTGGCCACTACTCGATGCCCGCTAGTTCTAGACACACGTCATTCAAGCTAATGCGCAATGCCATACTGTCAACAAAATTAGAACCGCACGTAACAATGATTGACTGGCACTGGCTTAGTGGATTAGATACTGATGATGAGGAGCAATTAGCAGTATTAGCGGCTAGATACTACAACGCAACTAATGTAGATATTTCCGCAGGCACATTTGATGGAGACTTTATCCACCCCAACTACGTCGGGCAGTCTGTTATCTCAGACGCATTGCACGCACTTTCTGGCACTCCACACATTGTAGACACGAACACGGCTCTCGGGGCTGACCCACAGATATTTTCAACATCATCTACAATCCCACGCGATGCGCCGATGTACTCGGATGAGTTAGTAAATAATTTTGGTTTTTCCAAAGAGGCATTAAACCAACTAGGAACTATTAACCGATATACGATTATTGGGAACGCGATAAACCCTGTGTCACACATGCAGGAGCCGCTATGGGCGTGCCCCGAAGAATTAGGGTTTACGGCGCAATACGCTACTGACATAGAAGAGAGTACGACGGAGGATCAGTATGGGAAATATGTTGATTACTCTAGTGAGTCTATGTATATGAAAAACCCGCTAGGTTTCGCTGATTCCTCAAAAAAGATGACGGTAACTATGTTAGTAGGGGAAGGTGATGTGAATATGCGTGTAAATAATTATTCGAATACCGAACGCCTTCCTATGAGTCTTCGAGGTATAGATAATCCAGATATAGGAGGGTCGATAACAGCAGGGTATGTATTTAAAAATAGAGAGAAAAAACCAAAAATTTTCTCTATGACGTTTTTAATCGACGACTCCACAACATATTTTGTCACAACAGGGCGTCTCTACGGATTTTGGATAACCGCTACTGATTTTGCGTGTATTCCGGGAACTACTAGCACAAACGCGCACTATCTATCATCTCCACAAACCGCAACAGCAGAGCTAGCGTTATCTAATGTAATTGAAGGGCAGGAGTATATCGATAACGGGATTAGTAAAATAGCACTGAGACGACCATGCGTTAATGCAATCACGGGTGGCACGGAGTCATTATACCGATGCGCTGACATTTCTGACCGGGAATTTATGACGTTGGAAGGGACTTTAACGGAGGGAGAATATAATGACCGACTCGGAGGGCCGGAATATTCTACATCGTCAGGCACTGTTTACTGGAGTGGCGCAAGTACGTTCGGTGAATCAGACGGTGGAACAGATATGGGGATTGTTCTTCCCGGCATGTACGACTATGGCCCATGGAAATTGACGTTGTATTCTTCGTCATCAGGAAGAACGCTATACATGGATGACACAGGGGTATGGCATGACAGCAATCAGGCTATCTATGTTGATTGTTACCGTGGTATGCCGATGTTTATTCCGTTTACATTACCAACAGACACAGCACTATGGGATGGTTATTCGAACTATAAATTGAGGGTTCAGCAATTGGGGGGTACTCCACCAAAAACGAAATATCTGTCACTCTGCCCCGGCGTATTAGCCACAGTTTAAGGAGTATTTCATGTCAGTAATAACAACAGCTGGCGAGCAATTCCTCGCAACCGTTGCCATCGGACAAAACCCGATAACAACGACCGACGATAACGGTCAACCCGTTGTAGGCGATCAGATCATAATTGCAAACGTATCGGGTTTGGATGTCAGCGCCACACCGCCGAAAACGGAAACAGTACCAACGGCCGATGTCGTAGACACAGTACCGATTAACCGGGCCGGTCTCGCCAGCGAATCAACCGCCGTTTTTTCAGCGGTGATCGATTCAAGCCGGGGAGATTATTCATTCAACTGGATAGGCCTGTACAACAGCCAGTACGACGTACTGATCGCCGTGGCATATGAGCCAGAACAATCAAAATACGCCACAAATGGTGCAGATATTGGCAACGTGCTAACAAAGAATTTTTCGCTAACAATGACCAGTGCAGCGGCAGTCACCGGTCTGACAGCCGATATCGAAAGCTGGCAATTTGACTACCTCGAACGATTCAAAAGCGCCGAGTCACTGGCGCAAACAGCAACAGCAGGGATATTCGGCACCGCATGTTTCGAATCACCAGCTGGTAGCATCATTGGTTATAACGTCCAAACTGGACGCGCAGTAATCAATGGCCTGCTGACAGTCATACCCAGCACAAACCTGACAGCCCTGTCATCCGAGCCATTGGAAAGCCACCCGTTTTACGTGTATGCCACAGTCAGCCAGCAAGCGACGATCAATAGCGTCAGCAATGTATGTGACATAGAAACCAGCTCATCAGCACTGAGCAGCTACGATAACCAGGGCACCCACTATCACCGCGAACTGATTGCAACCATCACAGGGCCATCATCCATCACGGACAACCGAGCCAGCGTGGATACAGAGCTGCTGCCTGCCCCGGTGAAATCAGCCATCGATGCAACCATTGCGGCCGCAGAGGCAGCGACGAACTCAGTCACAGCGATTACCGCCGCCGCTGCCGCCGCCCAATCAACAGCAGATACCGCCCAATCAACAGCAGACACCGCCCAATCAACAGCAGACACCGCCGTAACCGCCGCCGCTGCCGCCCAATCAACAGCAGACACCGCCGTAACCGCCGCCGCTGCCGCCCAATCAACAGCAGACACCGCCGTAACCGACGCCGCTGCCGCACAATCAACAGCAGACACCGCCGTAACCGACGCCGCTGCCGCCCAATCAACAGCCGATGCACGAATGCAGGGGAGCAACAATCTCTCAGAGATCAGCAGTACAGAATCCAGCCGTCACAACCTGGGCATTTATCAAATCGTCGTCGAATCAGACGGCACCGTCAGAGACGGCCCAACGGGCTGGACAGCAAACAAAACCGCCACCGGAACCTATCAGATCTTTCCAACGCCAGCGCTGGGAACATCAATCAACGTCATGGCCAATCGTCTGGGAGACGACCTAGGGTATGCCGGAGAAAACACTGCCAACCGGACCACCAATTTCTTTGAAATAAAAACGGGTGTTAATGCTGCAACCAGTCAAGACTGGGTGTTAGAAAACGCCGCATTTATTGCAACGGTGTACGCGTGACCTGGCAGGCCACAACCCGCACACCGGCCACCTGGGCAACTGACCCCGGCATCACCGGCCAGCAGCAATTTGCACTGGCCGGTCTGGTCGTGCCTGACGACGTGACCACCGCCAACAGCCTGGCCAGCACTGCCGCGGCCAGTGCCGCCAACCGCGCCAACATCACAGCAGCCCGTCAGAGCATGGCAACAGCCATAATCACCCCATGGGCAACAGGCACACCAGAGAGAGGCCGCAGCGTAGCATTCAGCCTCACACCAGACACCGTGCAAACCAAACTGGCAGACCAGTCTGCCGGATTTGATGCCATGCTGGCATTTGTACTGCCAGCCGACACCGCCGCCCAACTGGCTCAAAAACTGGCAACACTCAATACCGCACTACCATCACCAAAACTGTCAGCCGCATGGCGCACCGCCACGGCATACGCCAGCCACGAAACCGAAAAATATTACCTGGCAAATGAGCCAGAACCGCTGACCACTACCCACACCGGCGGCCAGCGCGAGCACGACACCGCAGACACCATCATCAGCCTGTCAGAAGCCGTTGCCAGCGACACCAACCCGGCCGATCGGCTGGCCGCATTTGCCAACCAACGCGCCCAACGCCACGCCGACCAAACCGCCGCGATCACAGGTTACGGCGGGGCCATCGAATGGGCCCTATACCTGGCGGGCGATCTGGCAACCCAACTGGCCAGCATCACACCACCAGACACCGCCGCGCCATACAGCGCCGGTTTTGCCATATACGGAACAGCTGACCAGCTGGCACCACTGAAACAGGAGTTAGGATTGTGATCCTGGAACGCAACGGCACCACCACCGAACTGCAACTGCTGAATCTGGCCGTATCCGTAAAACTGCCGATCAAAAACGCCGACGTCAGCGCCAGCAGCAGCAGTACCGACACCATCAACACCGGCACCAAAGGCAAACGCCTCAGCGTAGCCGGGCGCATACCATTCGCCAGTGCAGACGACCTAACAACGATCATCAAACTAGGAGAGGCGCTAAACGACGACGGGACCCGCGCCGTTTACACCATCGTCGACGACACCGCCGACGCGGCCGACATCACAAACGTAAAATTTGATGGCGATTTTGACGCCCGAAAAATTCCAGACCTGCAGGCCTGGGCCGTCACATTCTCGCTGACGGAACACCTCAGCACAGCAGAGCGAGTAGAGGCACAACGCAACGCCGGATACACCAGCGCCAGCGCCAGCACCGACACAGCCACAGGAACAGAAATAACAGACACAGACAGCGCCATCACAGACACAGAATCAGATCACGGCATGATCTGGCAGGTGCTCAAAAAACTGGATGAAATCATCGGTGAACTAGAGGCCGACTAATGCGAATCGACACGGCACTGAACATCAACCACACCACCGCCGAACTCATCAGCAACAACGTAAAATTAGAGCTGAACACACCCGGCCGAGCCATCATCACCGCCATCACAGACACCGACCCACAATCAGGTCAGGCAATCACCCTGGACGCAAAACTCAACGGCACCAACTGGCGGCCAGTGATCTGGGGATACATCGACACAGTCCAACCGCTGGCCGGTGGCGCATGGCAAATACTCGCCCGCGAACTAGCCGCCACACTCAACCGACGCATACCAATCAATCTACGCCAACCGCTGCCAGCCGACGTACTGCAGACACTCAGCGACCAAACCGGCGCAGTATTTGTACTGCCAGAATCAGACTGGACAAAAACACAGATCCCACGATACCAACACCTGGGCGGCGGCTATGGCGCACTCGACAACATGCTAAAAACGTGGGGAGTCACAGACGGGATCTGGCAACAGCAAACAGATGGCCGGATCTACGTGGGCGAACGAAAAAACAGCGCCACCGGCGCCAAAACCATCGACCTACCAGCCAGCATATTCGACAGCCTCAGCACCCTGGGCGGCACATTGCCACTAACACCACGGATACGCCCAGGAATCAGCATCACAATCAACGGCGGCCAGCCGCAGATCATCCACAGCATCGAAATAGCAGGCGACACAATGCGCCTGCAATGGCGATCAATCATCAACAGCACCACACTCCGAGCACTCACATGACAGACGATATCCGCCGCCAGATCCTGCGCGAGTTCCCCGAACTGGCCGCCGGATACCACACCCCACAACTGGCCGAAATAACAGCCGTACCAGACGCCCCGGCCGCCGGCGGAATTAGCGACAACTACCGCCCGCGCTATGCCGTCACCGTAGAAATGCTAACCAGCACAGGAACAGGCACAGGCATCCAGCTGGACGGCGTACCCGTGCAACTGCCAGCCGGTGGCGGAGCAGAACGCGGCCTATTTTCACTGCCAACCATCGGCACACTGGTAATCATCCAATGGATCGGCGGCAACCCAGAGCGCCCAATCATCACCGGCACCCTGGGAGACAGGAACGCACTGCCACACAACAGCGCCACAGGACAAACCTGGCAACAGGCAAACCACCAACGCCAGCAAATCGACGCCGCGGGCAACTGGAGCCGCGAAACAGACCAGACCATCAGCGACACCGCCGACAGCATCAGCCAATCAGCGCGCCTGCTGGCCCAAACCATCGGCCACGAAAACCGCCGCATCCATGGCCACAGCCACACCGACGTAACAGGCACCCACACAACCGAAGCCGCAGCCATCCACATGCTGGCCGAAACCGTCGCCAACATCCTGGCCGCAGGCAGCGTCAATACCGTGGCCGGACAACACATCACCGCCAGCGCCAGCGGAGATATCCGCCAACACGCCACCGGCCAGCGCCTGAACACCACAGACGGTGACATCATGGACGACACTATCGGCAACCGAGAAACCACAACCGGCGGAAACAGCAACAGCACCACCGACGGCGAACACAACACCACCGCCGGAACATCCGCCAGCCTCACCGCGCCACTTATCCACATCGGCCCCGACGGCCAAAACCTGCTGGCCACCATCAGCGCCGCACTGGCCCAGATATCAACCGCACTGACCAACATCAGCACCATGACAGTCACATGCGCAGCCCCAGGCAGCGCCAGCAGCGTACCGATCAACGCCGCCGCCTTCGTGGCCGCACAAACCGCAATCGACAGCCTGAAATCCCAGCTGGACGCCGCCACAAAATAACCACCGCCAGAAACAAAGAACCCGGTCAATGAGCCGGGTTTTTTATGCCTGCTGCCTACCGATCCCCCCAGCAACCACGACCAACCAAAGCCAAGGCATCACCAGCGCCAAATAAAAAACACATCCAGATATAAAAATCACTCCACCTCACCCCACTTCCGGGCTTTATCCAATAAATTTGTGCGGGTGGCGTGCGTGTGCAAACAGACGCCAGCCCGCGCCAGCACTGGGGCTGTAGAGGGTTTTAAGAATCCGCACAAAATGCGGAAAAATGCGGAGTTGTGCGGGTGGGAAAAGAAGGACAAACCAGAAACGCCAGAGCTGGTACGGGTTTCCGGCCGGTTTGGCTATCCGCACAACTGCGCGGGAATGGGCGGTGTTGCCAGAATAATTGACACCAATGTTGACACCCTGACAGGGTTTGACACTCAAATGACACCGGGTTTGTGTTCGTAATAAAACCCGGATTTGAAAACCAAGGTACTGATTTTAAAGGAAAAAATGGTGGGCCTTCCCAGACTTGAACTGGGGACCTGCCGATTATGAGTCGGATGCTCTAACCAACTGAGCTAAAGGCCCTTCTGATCGAGGTGTGCGGTCGCACGCCTCTGGTTGCTGCCATAACTGGCAAAAACAGGGCGCTGATTATAAATTGGCGCTCGTGACTATGCAAAGAGTAGATATAAAAAAACCGGCGCAAAGCCGGTTTTTTTATATCACGCTGGCCGATTACACGACTATTCGTCGATAAAGCTGCGCAAGTGATCTGAGCGGCTGGGATGACGCAGCTTGCGTAATGCCTTCGCTTCGATCTGGCGGATACGCTCGCGGGTCACGTCAAACTGTTTACCCACTTCTTCCAGAGTGTGATCGGTGTTCATATCGATACCGAAACGCATACGCAGCACTTTGGCTTCACGGGCCGTCAGGCCAGACAAGACGGAGCGGGTCGCTTCGGTCAGGCCATCGTTGGTGGCGGTATCCATCGGAGACTCGGAATGCGCGTCTTCGATAAAATCACCCAGATGCGAATCTTCATCGTCGCCGATTGGCGTTTCCATGGAGATAGGCTCTTTGGCGATTTTCAGTACTTTGCGGATTTTGTCTTCTGGCATTTCCATTCGTTCTGCCAGTTCTTCCGGCGTTGGTTCGCGGCCCATTTCCTGAAGCATCTGGCGGCTGATACGGTTCAGCTTGTTGATGGTTTCAATCATGTGTACCGGAATACGAATGGTGCGTGCCTGGTCGGCAATCGAACGGGTGATTGCCTGACGAATCCACCAGGTGGCGTAAGTCGAGAACTTGTACCCACGACGGTATTCGAATTTGTCGACGGCTTTCATCAGGCCGATGTTGCCTTCCTGAATCAGATCCAGGAATTGCAAACCCCGGTTGGTGTACTTCTTGGCGATCGAGATAACCAGACGCAGGTTGGCTTCCACCATTTCTTTCTTGGCGCGGCGGGCGCGGGCTTCACCGATGGAAACGCGACGGTTTACTTCCTTGATTTCCGGGATGCTCAGGCCAACACGGGTCTCAACGGCTTGTATTTTGCGTTGGGCACGGAAAATATCGAGCTTGTAGGTGTCGAGTTTTTTCGAGTAGGGCTTGTTAGAGGCGATCAGGCCTTCAATCCAGTCATGATCAACTTCGTTGCCCTGGAAAAACTTGATGAAGTCCTTGCGATCCATCCCGCACTTGCGCGTCATCATCATCATGATCTGACGTTCCTGGGTGCGAATGACGTGCAATGATTCACGGGCAGCGACGACCAGTCGTTCAAAGTACTTGGGCGACAGCTTGATCGGCGCAAAGACAGAGGCCAGTTCAGACAGGGCCGTTTCGGCTTGTTTGCTGGCGCGGCCATGTTTTTCAATCGTGGCCAGCACTGCTTCGTTGGCGTCGTAGATTTCTTCGAAGCGACGGTTAACCTCGGTCAGGTCGATACCACCGCTTTCTTCGTCATCGTCGTCATCGCTGTCTGAGTCGTTTGTTTCTTCGACTACGGCATCAGGGCCACTTTGTGGGCCGGGTTCCGGGTCTTCATCGGAAGGGTCGATAAAGCCGTTGAAGATATCACCAATGCGGTTCGGGTCCTGTTCGGCGTCTGCAAATGCCTTGAGGATGGTCTGTACGGCGCCCGGGTAATAGGACAGTGCTGACATCACTTCGCGGATGCCTTCTTCAATACGCTTGGCGATAACAATTTCGCCTTCACGGGTCAGCAGCTCAACGGTGCCCATTTCGCGCATGTACATACGGACTGGGTCGGTAGTGCGACCAACATCGCTTTCAACGGATGCCAATGCAGCAGCGGCTTCTTCAGCGGCAGCATCGTCGGCAGCATCGTTCATGAACAGTGCTTCGCCATCCGGTGCCACTTCTGATACCGGAATGCCGATGTCGTTGATCATGCGGATGATGTCTTCAACCTGATCCGGGTTGGCAATGTCATCTGGCAGATGGTCGTTCACCTGAGCATAGGTGAGGTAGCCTTGCTCTTTACCTTTGGCAATGAGTTCTTTCAATCGGGACTGTTGGGTATTCGCAGACATAGGGGCCCTGTGATCCGTTGGTATCAGGCGTGGCAAGAAAAGCGCCGAAGTATATCTTTTTGACCGGTTTTAGGCCAGCACCAAGGGGATGGGTTCCATCCGGGCTGTGAATAAAAATATACAACAAGGACTCTTTGTGTTGAGTCGGGGCATTTCTGATACGACTTATCCATATGGGGGTGAATGTTTGTGTTTTCAAGCAGCATAGACCGGATCTAACGCTGATGTGGGTTGTTCAGGTAAATATCGCCACGTCCGGCGGTGAGTTCACGGCGTTGGCGTTGGTAGGTTTTCAGCTGTTTTATATCGTCGGCGCTCATTTGGCGGCGGCTTTCCTTGTGCTGGTAGCGCGCCAGTAGTGACTGGTATTCACGTTCCGTCTGGCGGGCACAGAGGCGCTTGATGGCATTGCCAACTTCGGCAAGAACGGGTCTGACCGGTGTTTCGTTGTGGTTGGCCAGGCGAGTCAGCTCGGTGTGGAAGGGGGTGCCTATCCATTGTATGAGTAGTCCAACGCTGCTGGATTGTGGCGATTGATGCAGCTTTTTCATAACTTCCAGCAAGAGTTGTTCGCGCTCGGTGAGGGGCTCAAAGTCGACGGGGTCCAGCTGGCTGGCGAGTGCCGGATTGCGTATCAGGGCGGACAGTGCGCGTTCCACTGCCGCTACCATGCGTTGGCTGTCGCTGGCGGAACTGTTGTCGGAACCGCTTTGACCAGTCTGGTTATTGTAGGGGTGGCTGGTATCGGTGGTGTCATCATCGAGCCAGGCGGGCACGTTATCTGAGTGTGGATGGCGCTCGATTGCTGGCTGGTGATTCTGGCTGGCAGGTGGCGTGTGATCGTCATCGGCGCTGTTGATTTTGTTCATTGCCCGGCTTTGCACGCCCAGCTGTTTTTCCAGTTCAGCGGTCATCAGGTCGCGCAGGGTGCCACGCGGGATCTTGCTGATCAGTGGCGCGGCCAGTTGGTCCAGTCGTGCTTTGCCATCCAGGCTGTCGAAGTCGACCTGTTGTTTGAGGTGATCAAACAGAAACTCTGGCAGATGGCGGGACTGGTTCAGGCGCTGTTCGAAGGCTTCTTTGCCTTCCTGTCGTATCAGGGTGTCCGGGTCTTCACCATCGGGTAAAAACAAAAAGCGGGCTTGCAGGCCATCTTCAAGGATGGGCAACACGGTTTCCATGGCCCGGGCAGCGGCGGTGCGACCAGCGGCGTCGCCGTCAAAGCAGAAAATCAGTTCGGGCACCATTTTGAACAGCCGTCGCAAGTGATGCTCGCTGGTAGCGGTACCAAGGGTGGCAACGGCGTAGTGAATTCCGTATTCGGCCAGGGCGACAACATCCATATAGCCTTCGACGATCATCAGGCGATTCAGTTTCTGGCGAATTTTGCGGGCTTCGTAGAGGCCATACAACTCTTTGTTTTTCTGGAATATCGGCGTTTCCGGCGAGTTGAGATATTTGGGTTTTTCGTCGCCCAGCACGCGGCCACCAAAGGCGATGACGCGGCCACGGATATCCCGTATCGGGAACATGATGCGATCGCGGAAACGGTCATAGCAACGGCCGTCGTCTTTTTCGATCAGCATGCCTGATGTGATCAGTTGTTTGATATCGCCGGGAGTGTGGCCCAGAGCATCGAGCAGGTTGTCCCAGCCGGGCGGGGCGTAGCCAATGGCAAAAAACTTGGCTGCCTTGCCGGAGAGGCCTCGGCTTTTCAGGTAATCGACGGCGCGCTGGCGCTGGTCATGCTGACGTAGCTGGCGACTGAAAAAATCACTGGAGTGAGACAGTTGGCGATACAGGGGATCCTGTTCTTGCTGCTGCCGTACCATATCCTGGCTTTGCTGGTCGCGAGGGACATCCAACCCGACACTGGCGGCCAGTTTTTCGACGGCATCAGGGAAGCCCAGGCCGTCAAATTCCATCACAAATTTCAGCGCGCTGCCGGAGGCGCCACAACCAAAACAATAGTAGAACTGTTTCTCGCGGCTGACGGTAAACGAGGGGGTGTTTTCATTATGGAAAGGGCAGCAGGCGGAGTAATTTTTGCCGGCCTTTTTAAGCTTGACGCGACTGTCTACCACATCGACAACGTCGGTGCGTGAGAGCAGTTCATCAATAAATGCTTGTGGTATCCGGCCCGCCATCGATTATTCAACCCGTCGACAACTACACCTGCGGTATAGCGTAAATAAAGATAGCAGAAAACAAAAAACGCCACTGTAAAAAAGTGGCGTTTTGACTCTGGCGTTGGTGTCTGTCCAGCCGCTTAACCGAGTATGGCTTTCACCATTCGGCTGACTTGCGCCATATCTGCGCGGCCTTGCACCTGTGGTTTGAGGATGCCCATAACGTTACCCATGTCCTGCACGGAGGCAGCACCGGATTGTGCAACGGCATCAGCAACGAGCTGGCTCAGCTCATCTTCACTCAGAGCTGCTGGCAGAAATTCGCTAAGCACATCAATTTCGAATTGCTCAACGGCTGCCAACTCATCGCGACCTGCTGCCGTATACTGGGCAATAGAATCGCGACGTTGTTTGGTCATCTTGTCGAGAATAACCAGAGCCCGGGCATCATCTACGTCGATGCGCTCGTCCACTTCCACTCGTTTGAACTCAGCAGTTAATAATCGCAAGGCGCCCAACCGGTCTTTCTGTTTGGCGCGCATGGCGTCTTTTACTGCTGCTTTTACCTGTTCAACCAAAGTACTCATGATGGCTCCTGTTGTTATTCAGAACAAAAATCAGTACAGGCGAACCAGCTTGCGTGATTCACGTTGTACTTTTTTCAGGTGACGCTTGACGGCAGCAGCAGCCTGGCGTTTACGGATCCAGGTTGGCTTTTCGTAGTGTTCACGACGACGTACTTCAGACAGTACACCGGCTTTTTCACAAGAGCGTTTGAAACGACGCAGAGCGACGTCAAATGGTTCGTTTTCTTTAACTTTTACAGCGGGCATCCAATCACCTACGTTTTAGCTGAATTCTTTTGTCGAGGCCGATGATTCAGGAAACTCCTGCACGGACCCCAGTTAGAGGGCGGGCATTCTAATGTTTTTTGCAGCGGAATGCAAAGCCCTGACGGTCTGTTTGGTTGGCTTTCGATCAACTGGGCCGTATTATGGGCGGCTTGGCTGTTGCTGCAAGATATTCTTGGTGGCGGTCGACCAAAATCAGGAGCAGGTGAATGAACGTGTTGAAGGGTGTGGCGTGATTGTATTGGGGCTGGAAACGTCTTGTGATGAAACCGGTATTGCCGTTTACGATACCCGCCGTGGATTGCTGGCGCACCGGTTGTATTCCCAGATTGCCGTGCACGCGGAATATGGTGGTGTCGTGCCGGAACTGGCTTCGCGGGATCATGTTCGCAAGGTGATGCCACTGATTCATGAAGCGCTGGCGGAGTCCGGTCTGGTGGTAAACGATCTCGACGGCATTGCCTACACATCGGGGCCTGGGTTGGTTGGAGCCTTGCTGGTTGGGGCCTGTTTTGGCCGCAGCCTGGCCTGGGCGCTGGGAAAACCGGCGATTGGCGTTCATCATATGGAAGGCCATTTACTGGCCCCCATGCTGGAAGATAATCCGCCGGAGTTTCCGTTTATCGCCCTGTTGGTCTCGGGTGGCCATACCCAGCTGGTACAGGTGGACGGTATTGGTCAGTATCAATTGCTCGGTGATTCGCTGGATGATGCGGCCGGAGAAGCGTTCGACAAGGCGGCCAAAATGATGGGACTGCCTTACCCTGGCGGCCCGGCTCTGAGTCAGCTGGCGCTGGTCGGTGACGACAAACGCTTTACGTTCCCGCGGCCAATGACCGACCGGCCTGGTCTGGATTTCAGTTTCAGTGGTTTGAAAACCTTTACCCGTACCAAAATCCTGGCGATGGCTGTCGATGGTGTATTGGCAGAACAAGACAAGGCTGATATCGCTGCCGGGTTTCAGGCGGCGGTGGTGGATACCTTGTCGCTGAAGTGTAAACGGGCGATGAAACAAACCGGTATCAAGCGGCTGATTATTGCTGGTGGGGTCGGTGCCAATACCCGCTTGCGCCAGCAGTTGCGAGATACCGCGGAAGCCATGGGCGGAGCGGTGTATTACCCCCGTCTGGAGTTTTGTACCGATAACGGTGCCATGATCGCTTACGCCGGAGCACAACGTTTGGCGGCGGGTCAATCTTCAGATTTGGCGGTGGCGGTTGTTCCCCGTTGGCCTTTGGTTGATTTACCGGCTGTCGCCGGAGTAACAGCAATGGAGATCGCCATCGATGGATAGAGTGTTTATTGAAGGCCTCAGGGTGGACGCCGTCATTGGTGTATTTGAGTGGGAAAAACAGGTTCGCCAGCCGTTGGTGTTTGACTTGGAAATGGCCTGGGATATTCGTCAGGCCGCGGTGACCGATGATCTGGCGTTTGCCCTGAATTATCAGGCGGTTACTGAATATATCGAAGGGTTTGTGCGTGAGCAGCACTTCCAGTTACTGGAGTCGTTGCTGGAGCGCTTGTCTGACGGGTTATTACAAGAATTTGGCATGCCCTGGTTGTCGATCCGGGTAGAAAAGCCGGCAGTGGTGCCGCAAGCGCGGGCTGTCGGGTTAAAAATTGAGCGAGGAGTCTTGTAATGGCGGTTGTCTTTCTGGGGATCGGTTCCAACCAGCGGCCAGAAGAAAACATCGTGGCTGGCTTGGTGGCACTGGAGCAGCAGTTTGGGCTGGAACAGGTGTCGCCCTGGTACCGCTCACCAGCCATGGGGTTTGATGGCCCGGCGTTTATCAATCTGGTGGTCAAGATCTCGACCGACTTGTCGTTACAAGCGTTGGGGCGTGTGCTCAAGCAGCTGGAGCGGGATTTTGGCCGCGCTCCCGATGCGGTGAAATTTTCATCCCGTACGCTGGATGTGGATGTATTGCTGTACAACGATCTGGTTGGTGAATACGAAGGCCATTCGTTACCGCGTGGTGATATCCGTCGCTGTGCTTTTGTGTTGCGGCCGTTGCTGGATATCGCACCGGACCTGAGTTGCCCATCGAGTCATCAGCGGTTTGACAGTTTTTGGCCAGCATTGGCCTTGCAACCGCTGGAGCAAATCACGCCACCGGTGGATGTCGAAGGGCGAGTGCCCTGCTTCAAGCAACCTGCCTGATGGCTAAGATCAGGCATCACGATGCCTGATGCGCTTTCCAGTCTTCCAGGTGGGTTTTTCTGGCGGCCGCCAGTGCGGGTCGAATAGCGGCTCCGCTAATACCGGTGGCGATAATGTCCTGGGCGCTGATGGTCAGTACTGCTGCCAGCGCGCGTTGCAAATACTCCACTTGCGGGTAGTCGCAGTCTTCAAAACCGGTTCGGCCTCTGGAATCCGCCTTGGCAACCAGCAGCAGTTGCTCAAACCGCTCCCGCCGACGCCAGACATCCACCCCATCGAATAACTTCAAGATGGTTTCTGGTCGTAATTCCAGTGCCCGGTGCACATGGGTGTGCCATTGACTGGACAGCAAGGATAACTCGGCAGCATCTTTTGGGGTTTTCAGGCGTTTGGCCAGTTGCTTGGCCGGCTTGATGCCTCGTGTTTCGTGGCCAATATGACGCGGCCATTCTGCTGGTGCGGTCAGGGCTTTGCCCAGATCGTGGGTCAGAGCCGCCCAGCGGACTGCCACCAGGCTGGAGAGACGTGCTGCCGCGGTGAGTGACATCAGGGCATGGATGCCGCAGTCGATTTCCGGGTGATGCTGTTCCGGTTGTGGCACGCCAAACAGGGCGTCGATTTCCGGGAACCAGACCGCCAGTGCGCCGCAGTCACGCAGCGTTTGAAAATAGACCGCAGGCTGGTTTTCTTGCAAGGCGCGTTGGGTTTCTTGCCAGACCCGCTCTGGCACCAGGTGGTCTAGCTCACCGGCTGCTACCATGGCGCGCATCAGGGTTTGGGTTTCGTCGGCGACGGTAAAGCCCAGGGATGCAAAACGAGCGGCAAAACGTGCAACCCGTAATACCCGCAAAGGGTCTTCTGAAAACGCCGGAGAAACATGGCGCAACAGCCGGTTGTGCAAATCCCGTTGGCCGCCATAAGGGTCAACCAGGCTGCCATCTTCTTGCTGCGCCATGGCGTTGATGGTGAGGTCCCGTCGCAGCAAGTCTTCTTCCAGTGTAATGTCGGGGCTGAAACGGCATTCGAAACCTTGATAGCCGTTGCCGGACTTCCGCTCGGTGCGAGCGAGAGCGTATTCCTCGTGGGTGTCCGGGTGCAGGAATACCGGAAAATCGGCTCCGACCTGTTCATAACCCTGGTCGAGCAACTGTTGTGGTGTTGCGCCAGTCACAACCCAGTCGTGATCTTTTACCGGAATGCCCAGTAGTGCGTCGCGGACGGCACCGCCGACCAGATAAGGCTGCATGATGTTGGTTATCCTGAACGAGTGGGTTGTCTGGCTTTGCTTGTCTTGCCAGAACGACAAGCATAAAAAACGCCAGCGGGCTTGTCACCTGCCGGCGTTTTCGGGTTGGTGTGACACCCCTGTTGGGCGTGTCAGGCCGAGGTATTAAAAGTAAAAACCGGTTTCCAGAGCGATGCCGGCTTCTTTTTCAACATCGTTGGGGTTGGCCATGGCGGCAATATCGATATGCACGCCAAAGGGCGAGAAGCCGAAACCGATCGAAGCGACTTCGGCATCGGAGACACTCAGGTTGGTGCGGTAACCGGCCCGCAGCTGCAAGGTGTTGTAGATATCAAATTCTGCGCCGACAGCGACATATTGCGTGGGGTTTTCCCAGGCAACCGGGTCGTTTTCGGTGAGATCAACGTCCAGGGCGACGGTGGTCCAGTTGCCATTAAAGGCCAGGCCTGCGCGGAACTGGGGGTTTAGGGATATTTTTGGCCCTGCCAGAGTGGTTGAGTCTGCTGAGCCGCGAATCACCACTTCCTTGGCTTGATAGGTTTTGCCAATCAGGTTTTTACCAACCAGACCAAATACCCATTTGTTGGTGGCTCCAAAACGGAAGGAAGCCCCCAGATCGACGTTGAACTGGTTAAAGGTTTCGGAAGCATCTTCCAGGTCCTGCTCGTCGATATCACCTTCATAGTCGGCTTCTGCGGCATAGTGAAGCGTGATAACGCGTTGGTATTTCGGTGTGATACCAATGGCCACTTTTTTGTCCCAGATGCTGAACTCCCGGGAAAAGGAAACCCCGAGGTCAGAGACAGCAACACCCACCATTTCCAGATAGGAGTCCATGTCGGCATCTTCGGCTTCAGAGCTCAGCTGGCCATTTTCGATGATACTGATATCACCGGCTGCGGTGGAGATGCTGTCGGATGTGTAGTTGCTGGTATTTTCGGCTTGAGTGGTAATCCAGTCGAGATCATCTTCTGTCACATCACCGTTCTCGGCATCGTTGAGCAGCGCGTCGAAGTCGGTGCTCAGAGCGTCGGCATCGTCGACGTAACCACTGGCGGCATCACCATAGCCGTTAATCAGGTTGTTATCGTTCGAGCTGTAGCCAACGCGGCCAGAAAAGGTCACGTTGGCAGACAAGCTGATGGCCGCGGCAAAACGTTTGCTGGGCAAGGCAATGGCGGCAGAAGTGCCCAGACGGCCACTGAAGGGGTTGCCGGAGATAGAAGTCAGATCACTGGTCAGCTGGTCTGTCAGGCTGTCGACCTGTTTCAGGTCGTCATTGACGGTGTCCAGAGCACTTTGCAAGTTGTCGTTTTTGGCGCGTAGTTCGGCGATGGTTTCATCGACATTATTGACATCGTTTGCGCTCAGGTTGTCGAGTGCGTCGTACAAGGCCTGGGAGGCATTATCCAGTTCTTCCAGGTGCTGGTTGAAGTTGTTATTTTCGGCGTTATCAAACAAAGCTTCAAATTCAGGAATCAATTCGTCATTCATGTCGATGAAGGTATCGTACATTTCTTCTTCATCGGCGATGGAAAGTCCTAGCTGTGGAAACAGGATGGCAAAATCATCATCGTGTTCGGCTTGTGATAGCAGCGAGGGGTTGTAGGCCGGCGCGTGCGCACGTTGGGCACTGGCAACACCGGTATTACCCATCGCAAGCCCTCGGGCGTCCATCGGCAAGAAAGGGGTTGCCTGAACACTGGCTGCACCCAGTGTGGCAATGGCTATAGCAAGCAGTGAGCGTGTCATCATATCCGGGTCCTGATATTGATCTATGTGATAAAGCGATTGATGCGTATTACTTCACGGCCTGGTCATGCTTGATCTTTTTCTCGTCACTGGGTATTCGCTGCCTGGTATGACGAAAATAGAGTCATAAAAAAGTCATCTTTTGTTGGCGCTGTAAAGTTCCGTAATGTTAGCGATTTTTTTTTACTCTTGCACGGCTATTGCTGGATAAGCAGGCTACTGGCTCATTTGGCACTGCAGACAGAACAGGGGAGGAGGTAAGGAGGAGGTTGGGAGCAAAGAAAGTACCTGCAGCTTGTTTGAGCAGCTGCAGGGTGGCGGGTCAGGGACAGAACATAATAATATTACGGAATAATGAAACCAATGATGCGATTATGGTTCTTTATTGGTCGCTATCATCCGTTAGCGACAGGGTTTGCCGGGAAATTTGGCCACATATCAAAAGGCTGTTTTTCGAATAGCATCTCACCATCTGGGCCTTGTTCTATGTTGATCCAGGCCTGCCAGTTTTCTTTATCGACTTCCGGGTAGTCGAGGCGATAATGGCTGCAGCGGCTTTCGGTACGCATGATCGATGCCTTTAATTTCATTTCGGCAGTAATAATCATGTTTTCTGTTTCATGAGCAAGACGTAATGCATGTAAATCCTCAGCCATTAACATCGGACTGTGGTGGTCTCGCAGTTCTTCGATGTAAGCCAGAGCGGCTTCCAGTAAACGGCCTTTTTTAATATATAAAACAAAATTCGGAATCATGATGCCCTGCAGAACCTGAGTGACCCAGGCCGGGCTGTAGCCCCGCTCACGCAGCAATGGAGCCAGGATTTGCTCGGTATTGTGGCGCTGGTTGGCAGTGCTGATCGGATTGTGTGGCAAGGTTGCACTTTGTTTGGCGGCTGCTTCACCGGCAATGGCTCCCTGCACGGCTGAACCGGCCAGTGACGAGCCAATCTGGGTGTAGATGCCGCCCGACATATAAGAACCCAGCGCATCACCGGCAGCATACAAACCTGCAACGGTACTCAGGCCGGTTTCATTTATGGGAACCAGTCCTTCGGATTTGTGAATGGCCATGCCGGCACTGGAACCTCCCACCTGTTCACCACCCATACCTGGAGGGCCGGAGGGTCTGCCTTTACCAAACAGCGCTGCCAGGCCGGGCTCTGGTGGTGGCATGGGCGGGCGACGGTCCGGGTGCCTGAATGCGTCGGGTATCCATGGGCCACCACTCAATTCGGTGTCTGTTTGGGCTCCGGGTGGTGCCATGGTGACCGGAGCACCCAGATTATAGGCTTGATAATTGAGGTCAACGCCGAGATCGTGGTGTACCTCAATCCCCGTGGTGGATGGCTTTTCTTCAATTTGACCATGCCAGTTGTCATAACTGGAGCCTGAATTTTGGGCGGACCCCGGGTGACCATCGTTCCATTCCTTGCCGGTGATCTTGGCACCAATCTTATAGGCCATGATACTGCCGTCGTGGGTCAAGTCGCAGACCGGAAAGCCATTGGGCTTGAAGCCACCAGAGCCGGTACACAGCACAACGGTTTTGGCGTGAAAGTGGATGATTTTGGGGCTGTCGAGACTGAAACCGGAGGCTCCCACAACACGACCATCCTGCTTGACCAGATGGGTAATCATGATGCGTTCGTGCAAGGGAATGCGGCGTTCTTCGATGGGCCGCATAAACGACTGGTTGTACAGGGGAGAATCAAAGAACCCCCAGGCTTTTAATTCCTGTACCCGATCATAAGAGTGTTCAGCCATTTGGCGGGTAAATACCGGATTGTTGGTATCTATGGCGGATTCCGTTACTTTTTCTACGAACTCATCCAGGCTGATCTGGCTGTTATGCTTGTCGTAACAAAAAATACCTTTGGCAAAAGGCGTCAGGCCGGAGCTGCCTAGGCGGCCTTTCGATACCATGGCGACCGTGGCCCCGGCATCATGTGCCTTGACGGCGGCAAAAAGGCCAGCCATTCCGCCACCAATCACCAGCACATCGGTGGTCTGGTTGTCGGTGGTGAATTCGGCGGATTCGATTTTGCGTTTGTTGATGGTTGGCGGTTGCCCCAGAAAATGCTGACCCAGCGCATAGCTGCCAATGGCTGCGCCGACAGCACCGCCGGTGAGGCCGATAAATTGACGCCGGGATAATCCGCTTTGCCCGGCTTGGGTGTCTTGCTTGCTCATGTTATCTCCAGGAAACCATAACAGGGATGCTTTTTTCCGGCGTAATGGTGATTGCTCCGACCGGACAATACAGGCGACACAAATGGCAAATCTGGCAGTCTTCTGGATAAGCGATCACGGCCTTTTTGGTTTCCTGATCCAGTTTTATCACATCGGTCGGACAGCTTTTAATACATGACTCGCAACCAATGCAGCCAGAAATCTGATGAATAGGCATAATGAAACGTCCCGGGTTGGTTATTAAAAGTCAAATTCTTCGTAAATGATGTTGTTTTTCGGGATATGCAACACCCCCAGATCTTTTTGAACACTCTGCATCATTCCCTCTGGGCCACAAAGATACACAGCCCAGTGTTGTGGTTCTGGGATAGTGGTTGCCAAGCTGTTGCTATCGATAATACCGTGATGAATGTCAGGGTCCGATGTGGGTACTTCACAGACAAATAGCGATTTGAAATCTACCATGGACTGCTCCAGCGCTTTGATCTCTTTATACATCACTATTTGATCCTGCTTTTTGTTGCCATAGAGTAAACGGACAGGGCGAGGGTCATGGTTTGCGGCCAGCTGGCGTAACAGCCCCAACATTGGCCCGATACCGGCTCCTCCGGCAACCAGAGTGATGCCTTTGGCTTTTTGGCTGGCATCGAGAGTCAGCTGGCCAAAGGGGCCATCAAGGTAGACGGTTTGCCCGACCGACAATTGATCGAGCTGGCGGGTGTAATCTCCCAGCTCTCTGATAACAAAAGAAATATCAGGCAGGGACTGGGTGCACGAAGCGATAGAAAAAGGATGGTAATCCAGACTGTAGGGGGAAGCATGTGTATTAATCCAGACAAATTGACCGGCGTCAAAATCAAACGCTGTGTGTGATTTTCCCGTCAGTGTCAGTGTCAGTTGCCAGTCAGTGCTACTGATTTTTTCGATTGACCGGATAACAAAAGCATGTTTTTGCAGCGTTTTGGGCTTGATGGCGTAGTTGTAAAAAGAAATAGCAACAGCCATACAACACAGTCCCCAGAAGATACTATTAAATACGGGTTGTAACTGACCATGACTGCCAACCGCCGTGATATGGAGCGTTGCCAGAATGGTAATAACAATAAAACCCAATGTGTGCCAGAAACGCCATACCTCATAACCTAATGGCAGTTGTTTTTTTAACGCTGAAAAAACAACCCAAACAAATAATAGTATCCAGGCGATAATGCCGGTGAGCATCTCAGGTGCAAACAGGACCGTCTTGATGGCCAGCCAGCCATCTGCTGTGGATAACATCCATTTGGGAGCCATAATCAGAAACGGGTGCAGAAAGAATATTCCACCAATCCAGTACCCCATGGATTTATGCTTGGCCACACTCCAGTTTATATTCTTGAATAAAGGAAATGTCTTTAAACGCCCGGTTAATGGGAACTGTAGATAAAACGCTGCAATCCCCACCAGGTTGATCAAAATAATCAGCCGAACATAATAACCCTTGTCATCCATCGGAGAAACAAAAGAGCTGAAGTAAAGTATGAGCAGCAAAAAACTGTAACCGATAGAGAATTTTGTATTTTTGGATAGAGAAATTTCAGGCATTCTCACAGACAATCTCCAGCACAAACAGAATGAAAACGGTGTTTATTGGATCACAAGTTTATTGTGGCTATCCATGATCTTTATTAAGAGATTGGGTTTTTATGAGTATGTTTGCGAAGGATTACAATATTTACAATTGACTTATACTTGTCGACTTGAGTGTTTGGTACTGTTCCTGCTGAACTTGGAGGCGGAGCAGAGCGGTTGACAGTCAACGATCTAACGTCTGTTTGTTAATTTCAAAATAACTGATTTTCCTGAAACCAGGCCATTGTCTGGCGTGTAATACACTCTGTTTTTGCTCCTTGTTTTCTCAACGAGTAAAGGCCGGAAAGCCGTTAACGGCTGGTGTTTATTTTATAGAGGATAGATATGAAAAAAAATTTGATCGCCTTACCCTTATTGGTTCTGTCTGCTTATAGTCTAACAGCAGTAGCCGCTGACGATGATCGACCACAGCGTCCACCCAGCTTCGAACAGATGGATACCAATGGCGATAATGAGCTGAGCAAGGATGAGGTAAAAGGGCCACTGCTGGATGATTTTGACAAGTTTGATGAAGACGGCAGCGGCACACTGACAGAAGACGAACTGCCAGAACCTCCCAAGGGTCGATAAGCTGGCGACAAGGGTTTCACAACCGTGGAGTCCTTGTGTCCTTTCTGGCCAATTGCCATTGGCCATCGTGTTGCGTGATGCCGCTATCGCGCAGCTCAGTATCTCCACCTTCTGATTGATAAGCCGCCAAGGCATCCTGCCATACAGGTTGTTGCAGCAGACGCCATGGCTGCTTCTCATCCTCGTCCTGTACTGAAATCAGCCACCGCCCGATGAGTTGTCTGGATCAGGTTTGTCAGCAGTGTCCACATGAAGGCCCGTGTCACAACAGAGCAGGCTATCTGGATCTATAGCTCTGGATTCGAAGGGTTACTGTATTCCGCAAGCACAATGCTCAGATTGGTTCTCAGAGAGCCATAGCACCAGAATCTGGCCAAACAGGACACCCACTATGAAAGACATCACCAATCTCGATATCACTGCGCAATCTTCACAGCTGGTTGAGCTGTACAACACCGGCATTAGCGAGCTGTGTCGTTTCAAAGACCCATCACCACGCATTGAGGCCATGTTGAACGACGATCCGGCCTTTGTGATGGGACTGATTCTGCAGGGCAACCTGTGTTTGTGGACCACCGACAAGGATGACCATGGTGGTGCGCTGGAGGCACTCACTGCCTTGCAGACACTGCCAGCCACACACTTTAATCACCGCGAACGCATGCACCTGGCGGCGCTGGAACCCTGGGTTAAAGGCGACCTGATGACCGCCTCCGATATCTTTGATCAGCTGCTGGTGGAATACCCGCAAGACATACTGGCGCTGCTCAGTGGCCACCAACTCGACTTCTTTTTGGGCCAGGTGCTGAATTTACGTGATCGGGTTGGCCGGGTACTGCCGTGTTGGGATCAGCAACATCCACTATACGGATACTTGCTGGGCATGCTGAGTTTTGGCCAGGAAGAAGCCGGGCATTATGAGCAAGCCACCGACAACGGTTTGCGGGCGGTGGCTATGAATCCGGGGGACATCTGGGGTATTCATGCGGTGGCTCACGCCCGGGAAATGCGTGGCCAGTTCCAGGACGGTGCGGCATTCATGCGCCAGTACGAACCGTACTGGAACAAGGATAACGATATGATCAGTCATAATGCCATCCACCTTGACCTGTTCCTGCTGGAAACCGGTGAACTGGAGGAAGCTGTGGCGGTTTACGATAAATACGTCCATTTCCCGGGTGTCAATCCGGCACCAATGGCCTTGTTGGATGGCTCCTCGGTGTTGTGGCGGCTGTATCTGGAAAACCAGAACCTGGGGCATCGTGCCCAAGCACTGGCCGACTCCTGGATGGATAAACACAAACAGCGGTTTTATGTCTTTAACGATGCCCATGCTGTGATTGCTCACGTTGCAGCGGGAGACTTTGATACGGCGACGGATATCGTCACTGACCTGAAAGACTATCTGGTACATGGCGATAGCGCCCCGACCAACTACCAGATGGTGAAACAAACCGGCCTGGCCGTGTGTGAAGCATTTTTGGCCTTTGGCCAAGGAGACTATAAAACAGCGGTGAACAAACTCTGGCCAATCAAGAACAGCAATGGTCAATTCGGAGGCAGTCTGGCTCAGCGTGACGTACTGGCACGTACCCTGCTGGAGGCTGCAATCCGGGATGGTAATCGCTCACTGGCACAGGCACTGGTCAATGAACGTTTATTGGCGCGTCCGGCGAGTCCGTACAATCTGGGCAAGCAGGAAACCATTCGCGCCATGGCATAAATGCGTGGTGCAAGTGCGTGGTGCTGGCCGGTGATTTTCGGTTATGGCTGTTATTGGCGGGCTTTTTGACTCAGTTGATTGATAGAATCCTGTGAGTCACTCAGCCGTTTGAGTCGGACAACGACCCGGAAAAGTACCGATACACCATGTTCAAACAACTGTTTCACCTGAACCCGGACAGCACCAACACCTTGCAGCAGCAAGTGCGAGAGCAAATCAGCAAAGCGATTTTGGCAGGCCATATCCCGGCGGACATGCAATTGCCATCTACCCGTGAATTGGCCAGGATGCTGAAGATCTCCCGCAATACCGTCATCATCGCCTATCAGGAATTGATCGATGATGGCTACCTGATCTCGCGACAACGGGCCGGGTTTTTCGCGGCCCCAGATATCCGCAAGGATTGCTTGCCGGTGCCGTGCGACCATGACCACCACACCCGTCATACACCAGACTGGCAAGGGTTATTGATCGACAAACCGGAGCTGCTGGCGGAACCCGGACAGGTGCGCTGGCAACAGGCTCAATACCCGTTTGTATACGGTCAGCTTGACCCGGCCATGTTTCCGGTCAAGCGTTGGCGGGAATGCAGCCTGGATTCGGTCAGAACCCAGTCTGTCAAAAGCTGGTCATCGGATCATTACAATAGCGATGACCCCTTGCTGATTGAACAGATTCGTTCGCGGTTGCTACCGCGGCGTGGCATCTGGGCAGAAGCGGACGAGATATTGATTACCGTTGGTGCCCAGAATGCGCTGTACCTGCTGCTGAACGCCCTGCTTGGACCTGGACGGGTGTTCGGTTTTGAAAATCCCGGCTACCCGGACCTGTCCCGTATCGCCCGCCTGGTGGGGGCCAAAACCCGGGCCCTGCCCGTTGACAGGAACGGGCTGGTGGTAAATGAACAGCTGGATCACTGCGATGTGGTCTTTACCACGCCCAGTCACCAGTTTCCGACCACCGTCACAATGCCGCTGGACAATCGTAAGGCACTGCTGGAACGCGCTGCCGCCGATAACTTTCTTATAATTGAAGATGATTATGAATGCGAAACCAACTTCGCTTCCCATCCGACTCCGGCACTGAAAAGCCTGGACCGTCATCAACGCGTGATCTACGTGGGCAGCCTGTCGAAAACCCTGTCACCAGGATTACGGATGGGCTATATCGTAGCTCCCAAACCCCTGATTGCCGCCTTGCGAGAATTACGGCGCTTAATACTAAGACACCCACCAACCAACAATCAGCGAACGGTTGGACTGTTTCTTGAACGGGGCTACCACGACAGCCTGATTCGCCATCTGCTGGAAGTGTATGAAGAACGCTGGCAACTGATCCGGCAAGGGGTTGATGAGCTGATGCCGGTCAGTACTATCCCTCCGACCTTTGGCGGCTCCGCTTACTGGATTGAAGGTGACGCCGGGCTAGATAGCCTGGCCCTGCAATCCCTGGCGGTGAAACAGAGCATTATTATCGAACCTGGCCAGTGTTATTACGATCAGAATGGGCCACTCAACTGTTTCCGGCTGGGCTACTCATCGATAGCCACTGAACGGATTCGGCCTGGCCTGGAACGTTTGGCAGTTCTGGTGGCTCAGTTGACTCGTTAGGCAGTCATTAACCATGAAGGGCTATCGGTCGTCAGGTGTGCCGTGGTGAAATCTGGGTCTGTAGCGCTGATAGCTTTTTAAGAAATAAACTATCAGGTGTTTAGTTTTGTTTGATTTTAACTATTTTATAAAAGCGTTAATCTGTCTGTGTACCTAATCAATGCCAGACAACGCCTACCAGGCAACTGGCGAGGAGCTTGAAATGACCAAGACATTAACCTTTGCTGTCATGCACTTTTCTGTCGCTTTTACCGTTGCTTATGCTTTGACCGGAGACTTGCTCGTCGGAGGATTGGTGGCGATTGTCGAACCGGCGATTAACACCGTGGCTTTTTACTTCCACGAACTGGCCTGGAATATGAAAACCAATGTGACGGATCAGATTCAGGCGGCAGGCAGTGCGGGTATGGAAGGCTGGGTGGCGGTGCAAGCAGAAGGCGCAGGTCGTTAGCTGCGTGTTAGGGGGTATTAATCAGGGGTATTAATCAGGACACCCATGAGTTAATCAGTGGTATTAATCAGTGGTATTAATCAGGACACCCATGAATTAATCAGAGTTAATCAGGACATCCATCGATTAAATGGGGAATTAATCAGGACACCTATCATTAAATCGCTCAGCAATCCTCTATACTCTGCGATTTCTGACTTCGTTATGGTGCCTGTGTGTTTTTGATGCTCGCTGGCAGGGTGTACTGGTGATAATTGAGGGTAAAACCGGACTTCTGGGCGTAATAAAACCTCAGAGCGCGGTTCTCTGATCAAGGCAATGCGTTAATCTGGGCTTGTCGGAGTCAATCAGCCTGCCAGTAACTGTCTGGCTGGCGCTATACCGGTCGGCCGTTTGTAACCGAGTCGTTCGCAGGCAGAACGAACATTGGATTCGCTACCAACAAAGGTTGTGAAGCACTGCTCGAATTGCTGACTAATGGTCAGCCACTGATTGTCATCCAGGCCAATTCGGCTGAGGATCGGCGATACGCTTGTATCAATCGCACCACGTTTATCAGCGCGAATGATTTGCCCGGTTGCATCAACTAACGCCAGATAGTCACTCAACGGCATCTGGATACCCACTGGTGAATGTTGTTTTGGATGGCCAACAAATGGCAAAAGCCCGGAAGATTGCCGTTCGATGGCATCGGTATTCACCGTCGTTGTTGCGTCATTGATTCGACGGCTAACGGATGTGTGATCGGAGCTTTCAAGCGTCGCGGCAATTTTCGCTCGCACTGGATTCAAATCCACGTAAGCCATGCAACTGAGTAACGCCGCTTCGTCGAGCAATGCCTGGGACTTGAAACGACCTTCCCAGAA
>NZ_JAUYVV010000023.1:0-57517 GCF_030689165.1 Oceanobacter sp. 4_MG-2023
TCACCATGATTCATCTCACCATGATTCATCTCACCATGATTCATCTCACCATGATTCATCTCACCATGATTCATCTCGCCATGGTTCATCTCGCCATGATTCATCTCGCCATGATTCATCTGGCTATGGTCAGTACCTTGGTGGTGAGCACAATGGGCATCACTCTCCTGGCATTCCATACCCGACATCATGGTATGGGTTTCTGCCCACGTCATCGGAGCCAGCAGCCATCCTGCAAGCCAGCAGGCCTGTACCATCGGTTTGTTTGTGATCCTGGTTTTCATGCAATCACCACTTCGCGGAACATCCCCGCATCCATATGGAACATCAGGTGGCAATGCCAGGCCCAGCGGCCAATAGCATCAGCCGTTACCTGAAAGCTGATACGCTGGGACGGTTGTACCGGAATGGTGTGCAAGCGGGCCTGAAACTCGCCACGGTGGTTTTCCAGCTCGCTCCAGACTCCATGCAAATGCATTGGATGAGTCATCATGGTGTCGTTATGCAGTGTCACCCGCACTCGCTCGCCATAACGAAAATGCACCGGAGTCGACTGTCCAAACTCGATCCCATCAAACGACCAGCTGTAGCGTTCCATATTGCCGGTCAGATGCAGTTCGATTTCGCGCTCAGGATCGCGCCTGTCCATGGCACCACCTAACGTGTGAAAGTCTGCCAGAGTTAACACGCGACGGCCGTTGTTACGCAAGCCAATACCGGGGTCATCCAGATTAGTGCGCGGTGTATCGACACGCATATCCACCTGCGGACCATATTCACTGCTGGCGTGATGCACCTTGGCAGCTGGTGCTGCCATCGCCCCGAGATTCATGCCACCTGACATATCCCCCATCATGTCCGCCATGGTTAACCACTCAGGCTTATCCATCACCGGCACAGCTGTCGTGAGCCCAAATGCCGGGGACAAGGTGCCACGAGCATAGCCGGAGCGACCCATATTCTGGGCAAATATCGTGTAGGGCTCATCAGCTGGATGTACGATGACATCGTAGGTTTCACCCGGCCCAAAACGGAATTCGTCCACCGTTACCGGCTCCAGATCCTGTCCATCCGCCTGTACGACCGTGAGCTTCAAACCGGGAATACGAACATCGTAAAAGGTATTGCTGGAGCCATTGATAAACCGCAGGCGTACTCGTTCACCGGGCTTGAACACACCGGTCCAATTACCCGCTGGCGCTGCGCCGTTCATCAGGTACGTAAAGGTTGCGCCAGAGGTATCGGCCAGGTCGGTCGGGCTCATACGCATGTCGTTCCACATTTTGCGCATGGCAAAGGCTTCGCTGAGACCATAACGCTTGGCGTCGCGAACAAAATCTGGCCCGGTGGGCTGACTGTAGTTGTAATAATCCGACTGGTTTTTCAGCTTGGCGAACACATCCATCGGGTTTTCGTCAGTCCAGTCCGACAGCACCACCGCCATATCACGGTCGTAGTAGACCGGGTCTGACGCTTTCGGGCGCACAATAATTGCGCCGTACATCCCGGTTAATTCCTGAAAGCCGGAGTGCGAGTGATACCAGTACGTGCCGCTCTGTTGTACCTGGAACTGATAAACAAAGGTCTCTCCCGGCGCAATCCCCGCAAAGCTGATACCCGGCACACCATCCATCTGATACGGCAGAATAATGCCGTGCCAATGAATCGAGGTGCTCACCGCCAAGTCGTTACGCACCCGGATGGTGACCGTTTCGCCTTCTTGCCACACCAGTGTCGGCGCTGGAACCGAACCATTAATAGCCGTGGCCTTGCCGCGACTGCCGGTAAAATTAACCGCCAGTTCACTCACCACCAGATCAAACTGAGTGCCGGTCAGTACCTGCACTTGTGGATTGTTGCTGGCAGGCAAAGATCCCGCCCGAGCATTGCCCATGCCAGCCAAGGCGACGCCAGTTGCTAACCCTTGCACAAACCGTCGCCGTGATAACCCGCTGGCCGCAATGCCAGTGGGAGTCAGAATTTTCATCACTCTACCTCTGCACTCTTCCATTTTGTACAGAGTAACCAGCCACAGCTGACCCCCGGATGACCCGAACATGACAAAACCGTCATGTTCTGGTCATGTGTCTATCCGGCAGTTTTTTGTACACTGCCGGTAGATTCCAGAGAGCACCCCATGCGCCTACTCATTGTTGAAGACGAAACCAAAATCGGCGACTACCTCCATCAAGGCCTGACCGAAGCCGGTTTTAATGTTGTGCTGGCGCGCAACGGCCTCGACGGCCACCACCTCGCCATGACAGAAGCATTCGATTTATTGCTGCTGGATGTGATGCTACCGGACGTCAGCGGCTGGAAGATTTGCCAGTCGTTGCGAGAATCCGGCAACCAGACGCCGATTCTGTTTCTCAGCGCCCGCGACCGCATCGAAGACCGTGTCAAAGGACTGGAACTGGGCGCCGACGACTACCTGGTCAAACCTTTTGCCTTTGCCGAATTGCTGGCCCGAGTACGTACTCTGCTGCGGCGCGGGTTACGCCCGGTACAAGAGACGTTGGCCGTCGCCGATCTGACCCTCGATACCCAGAAACGCATCGCCGTCCGGAGTCACCAGAAAATCCCTCTCACCAACCGCGAATTTGCCCTACTGGAACTGTTGGTCAGCCGCCAGGGAGAAGTGCTGACGCGCTCGCTGATTGCCTCTCAGGTATGGGATATGAATTTTGACAGTGATACCAACGTCATCGACGTCGCCATTCGCCGCCTGCGCCGTAAAATCGACGACCCGTTCGAACAACGACTGATTCATACCGTTCGGGGCATGGGCTATCGTCTGGACGATGAACAACATGATTAAACGGCCATTATCGCTGCAGTGGCGAGTCACACTACTGACCGCAGTGGTGATCAGCGCCGGGCTGATTTTGCTGGTCAGCATGGTGCAGAATTCCATTCGCAGCCACTTTGCCGAACAAGACAGCCAGGAGCTGGCCCAGGCAGCCGCCGCCATACAACAGGTGTTCGATACCAGCCCCGACCGGGCCGAAGTCCAGGCAGGACAACCACTGCCCGCTCATGTTCAGCACCTGCTGGAACAAATCAGCCACAGCTATCATGGCATCTCGCTCCAACTGCTTGTAGAACGACCCTCGCAACCACTGACAACGCGCTATCACAGTGGTAATGCCAGTGTCAGCGACACCCTTTTACAACAACCCAGTGTTACCCACATTAACGCCAAGACACTGACTAACTGGCAACAAGGAGCTCGTCCGTACCGTGGGGTATTGGTTCACTTAACGTTACCCGCCACTTCCGACGACGCCACCTGGCTCTTGATGCTGGCAACTGATATGCGTTTTCACCTGCGTTTTCTTGATGACTTCCGCAACACCCTGTGGGCCATAGTGCTGGGCATCGGCCTGCTGACGCTGCTGGCTGTCTGGTTCAGTATTCATCAGGGCCATGCCCCTCTGCGCCAGATCAGTCAGCGCATTGCCCGCATCGACTCCGAACAGCTGAACAACCGCCTAGACCCCAACCAGGCCCCCTCCGAACTGGTGCCACTAATACAAGCGTTTAACGACATGCTATCGCGGCTGGAAACCGGCTTCGAACGGCTGTCCAATTTTTCCGCCGATATTGCCCACGAACTGCGTACCCCGCTCACCAACCTGATCACCCAAACCCAGGTCATGCTCGGGCAACCCCGTGATCTCAATGCCTACCGCGAGCTGCTGTATTCCAGCCTTGAAGAAGAAGAACGACTGGCCCGCATGGTCGCCGATATGCTCTGGCTTGCCAAAGCCGATAATGGCCTGCAAGGCATCCACCCGGAACCCATCAACCTGCAAGAAGACCTGCACGAGTTGATGGATTTTTTTGAGGCCTGGGCCGACGAACGACAGGTAAAACTCACCTTCAACCACTCAGAGTCACCGCAACTGACCGGCGACCGCAACATGATACGCCGTGCCATCAGCAACCTGCTCTCCAACGCCATACGCCATACCGCACCAGGGCACAGCGTCGCCGTACAACTCAGCCAAACCCGAATACAAGGCCAGCCATACGCCCGTCTCGAGATCCACAACCCTGGCCCAGACATACCGGCAAAGCACCTGCCTCACCTGTTCGACCGCTTCTATCGCGCCGACACCGCACGCCAGAAACACCCCGACAGCAACCCCGACAGCACTGGACTGGGATTGGCCATCACCCACTCCATCATCAACCTGCACAAAGGTACCATTGGCGTACACTCCAGCCATGGCAACACCTGCTTCTACCTGGAAATACCTGCAAACCGGTAATCAGCCACTGCAAAGGTTTTCCCGCACGCCGGAATCCAGTACCATACGCGCCCCTGTCTCCTCATAGCTCAACAGGATAGAGCTTCCGCCTCCTAAGCGGATGATCGAGGTTCGAGTCCTCGTGGGGAGACCATCAAAAACCCAGTAAATTCAAGGCTTTGTGGCCGATTCGCTCCAGAATCATAGCGGTGTCAATGCGGTGTCAAAACCGCTCATAGTGTCAAAACGGTGTCAAACCGTGGCGGCTGTTTTCGCACTTTCCCGCGCTGTCGTGCAATGAGCATTTTCCGCCGCCAACCCGCGCCAGTGCTGGTTTGGTTGGTTTCCGTCTGCTGGCATCACCCGCTGGCCCGCGCTCACCGCTTCAGACCTATGTGTACTGCTTTATAATTACCAAGGGTGTAGAAATAGAGCTACCTTGATCTTACTTTTTGTTTGATCAGATCAGACTCTGATATTCCATCATCATTGACGCGGTATTGGGTAATCTGGGCTTGATGGCAACCAGATATTCAGAGGCGGTATAGGGTGGGTTTTTCAGGCGCTGGCGCATTTTCTTAACAGCTGAGCAAACAGCAGCGGGCGCCATATCAACCTGATACGCAATAAAGTCATCAGGGTCAGGGAGGTTCAGGCCAGTAATCAGCGATTCATACTCCATCACAAGGGCGTCGTCCGTATATTGATCTCACGAATCCTCTGCAATTGGGCCATTGGCATTCCCGAGTTTTCATGAAGATTACGAATCCATTCATCATGAATCTGCTCACTCCAATGTGCCTTGAAAATACGTTTAGCCGCCAAACTCATCAGCAAATCACGCAGTCCTTGTGGATACAGGACACAGGCGTCCAGAACGACGCGAAACTGGCTCATCAGAAATCCATTCCAGCATCTTGAGAGAGCGCCGACAATTCATCCAAAGCCTACCACGGGCTTCATCAACCTGCTTTCGGTAATCCATTACATCAGTCAGTTTTACCCGACGATGGCTGCCCACCTTGCGATATGGGATGTCTCCCTGTTCCAGTAACTTCACCAGATGCGAACGACTGACACTCAATAATTCAGCCGCTTGCTGGGTACTGATTTCCTGATGAATCGGAACCAGACTGATGGCATTGCCTTGGGAAACCTGAGTCAACACAGTGAGCATCAGGTTCATAATGTCACCCGGTAGCACCAGTTCGTTGCTGCTGCCAGAGTTGCCCTGAATAGTCATACGTACCCGGTCATCAGCGGAATAATTGGCCAACGCCTGCGCCAGTACCCGGCTGGAGTCCTTGGCCTGTTCGCCGTCTTCGGCAGTCGGCAGGGTCAGCTGCTGAAGAATACGTGAGTAGACTCCGGCCAGGTTCGGCGGTACCTGTCGAGTGACATCAAGCTCAACCAAAAACGACTGATACCGGCCATCTGCCAGATTCACCAGGCCCATAAATACTGTCCGGGATTGGCTGACCACTGCAACAAGACACAACGAGTGGAACCGGACCCTATACGGGCACGGATAGATCCCCACGGGTACAGATAAAGCCACCCAGCAAACGTGAGTACCGGCTAGCGGCCAACACCCTGTTATGGATGTAATTCCCCCATAATCCGCTGCCAGGCGATATCCAGCCAGTTCACGTCCTTGATGGAGGTATGACGGGCATCGGCTTCGATGGTGATGTCAAAGCTGTTGTACCAGTCGGTTGAGGGGCCAACGTAAACCGGGTCCAGCGCATAGCCGCGATCCCGGAACTGGTCGGCGGTGATGTCGACAATCAGGTCGTTGATTCTGAGCCAGGCGTGGGAGTAGATTTCGTGGTCTCGACCTCCTGCCCGACCGGAGCAGTAGTCGGCAATCACGCCGGTTTGTTCAAACAGGTAGGTAGCCAGGACATTGGAAGTATCACCACAACAACCTGCCGGAAAGTCCCGAAATACCAGACCAATAAATTCTTCGCGGGGCACTGCTTCTATTGCACGCCGAAACTGTTGTGCCAGCCGGTACAGAGTCGCGTGGTCGGGCGCTACAGCCGCCATCATCAGCCCTCCACTAAAACCAGGTTTCTTTACTCTATGATAAATAATGTAAAGGAATTAGCGTTTTTTGTACAAGTGTTAAGACAACATCCCAAGCCATTATCGATGGTTTTTGTAAACCATTACCGGTTTGTTTCTCCGCGCAGGACAACCCGGTTGGTACTCCCGCCAACCGGCCTGCGGTTTTATACCTTTTGCATCAGCTGGGTCACCAGCCGTCCCAGGGTTTCGAGAGCCTGAATAACGGTATCGTCCCATGGCCGGGCAATATTCAGACGCAGGTATTGTTCAAACCGCTCACTGTTGGAAAACAGGCTACCGGGCACAATGCTGATGGACTGTTCACGAGCAAGGTGAAACAACAACCCGGACGAAACGCCATCAGGTAGCTGTATCCAAAGGCAATAACCTCCCAGCGGCTGGGAGATCAGGGTCTGGGGTGGAAAAAACTGCTGTAGCGCATTCTGGAACCGCACCCGGTTGCTGCTGATGGTTTGCCGTAATTTCCGTAGATGCCGGTCGTAGTGTCCTTGTTGCAAGTAAGAGTGGATCGTCTCTTGTGAGAGGCTACACGCAGAAAAAGTAGTGAATATCTGTTGTCTGACAACGCCATCAAAATGACGGCCCGGTATACACCAGCCGATTCTCAGCCCTGCCGACAAGGTTTTTGAAAACGAAGAGCAGTACATTACCCGGCCATCGGTATCCCAGGCCTTGAGGGCAGTACAGGCACCGTCCAGGCCGGTGATGGCAGTAACCTGACCACTACCATGTTTGTGACTGGCGGATTGTGTGAGGTGAGACAGTTCGCCGTAAATATCGTCTTCCAGCAAATCGATATCATAGCGACGCGCCATCGCCACCAGCTGTTTTTGTCGTGCCACAGGCATCACCGCACCATGTGGATTGGAGAACCGTGCGGTGAGCAAGAGCAGCTTGATTGGCCATTGGCTCAATGCCAGTTCCAGTGCTTCCAGGCTGACGCCGGTAGCCGGGTCGGTGGGGATTTCCAGTACTTTGAGGCCCAGCAGTTCTGCCAGCTGTAAAAAGCCGTAATAACAAGGGGACTCGACCGCAATCAGATCCCCTGGGTGCGTGCTGGCTCGCAAACACAGTGTCAGTGCATCCACACAGCCATGGCTGATCACGATGTCATCGGCGTCGCAGAAGACACTGGCATCCCGCATCCGAATCGCCAATTGTTGGCGCAGGCCAATATGACCAGGTGAAAACTGGTAGGCCAATACCTCGCTTAACTGGTAACGGCTGACTTTTTGAATATGTTGCTGCAACTGGCGCTGAGGCATCAGTGAAGCGTGCGGAATAGTAGCACCCAGATTGATCCGGCCGGGGTGATTCAGTTGATCCAGTACATCACTGATCAGCTCCGACTTGGTCACGGCCGATGGTATTGCTTCTGGCGATGAGACCGGCATCCGGATCACATTGACCTGATCCATGCCAGCATGGCTGGAGCGGACATAATAACCGGACTGGGGACGGGCCAATAACCAGCCCTGGTCTTCCAGCCAGCCATAAGCCTGGCTCACGGTGGATATACTGACACCCCGCAAACCACTCATCTTGCGCACACTGGGCACCTTGTGTCCCACCGGATATATCCCGCTGCGAATATCGTTACTGAGGGCATCGGCCAGCTGCTGATAAAGAGGCTTGTCCAAGGTGCGTTCGAGCATATCGACTCCTGATGTTGTGTTGCGCATCAATCACAACCAGCATAGCGGTACTGTCGAGTTAACGACCAGTACAGTTCACTCTAAATTGACCAGTTCAGTTAACTGTACAGGTTATCTGTACTGGTTGTTCATTACCGTTGTGACGCTAATCCTCCCTACCAGACTACGGCATGATGAGCAGGTTCTTCACCCACTCTGCCGAGGTGTTTATGGCTCTGTTCTTGTCACATCGTTCCGAATCGCTCTTGTTGCCTTCCGTGTCCTGGAAGCTGTCTGCTCGATCTGTAGTAGCAGGCCATATTGGCGCACATCCCAAAGCGATCCAATACGTAACTCTGGTGGCAGCCGCGGGCATGATGTGGGTGGGTGTCCGATTGGCTCTGACCCTGTTGTCGGCAGAATCAGTGGCTTTGGGGGCCAGTACCTTGCTGGGTACTCTGGCGCTGTTGCAGGTGCTGTTACTACGACTGCCATTACCGGCAGCGGCCAACTGGCCATGGCTGGGACTGACTTCCATATTACTGGGCTGGTTGCTGCCGGTATTACTGCTCCAGCTGATAACCAGCGTCACCTTTGGTTGGCTGTTACTGGTTATTCTGGCGGGCAGTGTTCTGTATACCCTGTGTTCACAGCTGCTGTTGTTTGATCGCCCAGCCACTCTGATTGCCTGGAATATGCTGTTGTGCTTACCCTTGTCAGCATTATGCCTGAGCCAGGCGTTGGAGCAGCCGTTGGCATCGTCACTGCCTCTGATGGCATCTCCCGCCGGACTGTTCGGAGTGGTGGTGCTGGGAGCAGGCTACTGGTGGCTCTGGGCCGTGCTGCTCAGGACCGACAAGCCGGTATATCGTTCATAACCGGCCGGGCAGCAGCCAATGCTGCTGCCCACTCATATCTCTCTGGTTGGCTCCTGTCCCCTCTCTCTGTACTCCTTTCTGCAACTCCTCCCTGCAATTCCTCTGTGTCCCCGTCTTTGGCCACTTGGTTATCAACATGACGGGATCCTCTGCTGTCTGTTTTTTGATCTTTACCGTTTTTGATTCACATCAATCCTTTGGTCACAGAACCATTCGAAAATCCCAACATAAAAGCCAAAAACATTTGATAGTCATTATCATTAATATTAGCATAAAGATGTAAACACCTTCAGGAATTGTAATCATGGATCAACTGCAGACTTTTATTCATTCATTAGGAGGGCCAGTCAATGCTATTTTGCTGGTGCTTTCTTTTGTGGCCAGCACGCTGATTCTGGCCAAATTATGGCAATTTTTCCGTCACCGCTCAGGCTCCAAGAGTCGGGTTAATGAGGCGCTGAACCACCTGGCCAACGGAGAGCAGTCACAGGCCTTGCTGGCGACCCGCAATCACCCGGCCCCCAGTCTGGCGCTGATTGGCAAATTTCTTGAGCTGAGAAAAACCCCCTCATTACCTGAAGCGGCACTGCGTGAAGAAACCCTGCGTCTGGCCCGAATTGAAGTCGGCAAGCTGACACAAGGCCTGCGGCCTTTGGAAGTGATCGCCAATATCGCACCGCTGCTCGGCCTGTTTGGTACGGTACTGGGCATGATCGAAGCGTTTCAGGCTATGGAAGCGGCCGGCTCCAAGGTTGATCCTGCCGTCCTGTCTGGTGGTATCTGGCAGGCCCTGCTCACCACTGCTGGCGGTTTGGCCGTTGCGATTCCGGTCTCCATGATCCACAGCGCGCTGGAACGTAAATCAGAGCTGCAAACCGGTGAACTGCAAGATGTGATCGACCGTCTGTTCTTCTTGCATGCCACCCAGAAGCTGGATGCCGATACCGCACCGGCTTCTTATGAACTGGCGGCCCAACGCGCATGAGCAGTCTGGCCATCACGCCACGCCGGGCTCGCCCCATCAGCCTGACTGCGCTGATTGATGTGGTGTTTATTCTGCTGATGTTTTTTATGCTGACATCCAGTTTTACCCAGTGGCTGACGATGCCACTGGCATCACAGTCAGCCAGTAGCGAACCGGCCGAAACGGAAGAACTCCCCCAGTTACTGGTACTTCATCAGGATGGTGCCGTTACGCTGGCGCAAGACAAGCCCACCCGCTTTACCGCGCTGGAGCAAGCACTGGAGCAGGTGAACCACAGCAACAGCCTGGTTGTGCTGCCAGAGGCTGATATTCAGGTACAGCGTATTGTAGAAGTGATGACCACCTTGTCCGCTCTGGATCTGCCTGCGGTCACACTCGGGCAAACATTACCTGGCGATGAAACCGACGCGGCAGCTGCCAGCAGTCACTCAGACCTGCCTCCGGAGTAAGGCCCCATGCTACAAAATACAACTCTGCTTCCTGCCCGCAAGGCACGAAATAGCGATGACAATATGATTCCATTAATCAATATTGTGTTTTTATTGCTGATTTTTTTTATGGTCGCCGGGCAAATCAAAGCCATGCCTAATGCCGACCTGATACTGCCCAAAGCCTTGCTGAACGAAGAAGATGCCCACTCAGAGATGCGGCTTGAAGTGGCGCAACAAGGAACCTTGACTCTGGATGGTACGCCTTGCACACCAGAAGAGCTGGCGACCCGACTACAGGCTCTGAGTGATCATGCCGCCATATCGGTCGGGATTTTTGCCGATCAACGAGCGACAGCTGCCTCCCTGGAGCAAGCGATGGCGGTGCTGCGCCAGTACTCATTCCAGTCGGTACGCCTGTACGCTGAAGCACCGGAAGGAAACTCATGAGTCTGACGCGAAAACACTGGCTGGGCGCATTAACCGTCGCCGCTACTTTGCATGCCTCGGCTGTTTATATGTTGCTGTTTTACACGCCGGCCGTTGCCGAAGGCGACGCCATGTCGAGCGGTGAATCCGGTATCGATGTCAATATGGGTATGCTGGGCAGCTACGCCAATGCCACAGAGCGGCTGGTGCAACCAGAACCAGAACCGGTAGTACCTCCGAAGCCAAAACCCAAGCCCAAGCCGAAGCCAAAACCCAAGCCGAAACCAGAAGTGATCAAGGTGCCAGAACCTGCGCCGGAACCTGAGGTTCCGACGTTCAAGGTCGCACCTCAGGAAGAGCTGACACCGGAACCGGAAGTCGAGCCGGAACCAGAGCCAGAAGTTGAACCGGAGCAGGAAGAAGTACCGGAGCAGGAAGCCGAGCAAGAAGAAACCGAATCAGAGCCGAGCACTCAGCCACCTTCTGCAGCAGCACACTCGCAGAATAAGGAAAACAACTCGGATACCACGTCAGCAGAAGCAACCGGCCACTCCAACCAACAGCACGCCGGGGGCACACCAGGCCAGGCACAAAACTATATTGCCAGTATTCAGCGTTGGCTTAACCGTTTCCAGAAATATCCCAAGGTTGCCAAAAGGCGGAAACAGGAAGGTGTCGTCAAGTTGCAGTTTACGATCGATCGTAACGGTCAGGTAATCAGCTCTGGAATTTATGAGTCGTCAGGTTATCCAGCCCTGGATAAGGCCGCTTTGGCAATGCTGTCGCGAGCAAATCCATTACCCGGCATCCCGGATGATTTTTACCCGGAAAGAAGCACCTTGCCGCTGGTAATTCCAGTCGACTATTCGCTGATTAACTCCTACCGGTAATGATCGGATTCAGAATAACGGACGGTTGTGTCCGTTTGAATCATTGCTTGCCGTGACCAATACCACCTTCTGTGTCTATTGGTCTGGCTCCATCCCTGTTGATTGAATCTTTAAAACCGACTCCGTCCGTGTCGTTAATCGGCTCCATCCCTATCCCTGTTGATTGAATCTTTAAAACCGGCTCTGTCCGTGTCCGTTGGCCCGGTTTCATATCCGTTATGCTTATCCGGTGCCAGTTGGCGGATGCAAGCGTTCGAGCTCTTTGGCGGGCATGGGGCGTTCAAACAAGAACCCCTGCAACTGATCGCACTCCTTGAAGCGCAGGATTTCCGCCTGCATTCGGGTTTCTACACCTTCGGCAGTTACGGTCATACCAAGGCTTTTGGCCATCGCGATCACGGCAGAGACAATTTTCTGGCTGCCATCATCATCCACAATATCCTTGATAAACTGCTTGTCGATCTTGAGCTTATCAATAGGAAGCTTGCGCAAATACGACAACGAGGAATAACCCGTACCAAAATCATCCATTGCCAGGCTATAGCCATTTTCTTTCAACCGGTGCAGCTGCCGAATCACCTGGGTAGCGCCGTGCAGGATAAATCCTTCGGTGATTTCCAGCTCGATATTACTCGCGGTACAGCCGCTTTCTTCGATCATGGCCATAACGTCGGTCGCAAATTCCGGGCGTTTGAGAAAACCACCAGACAGGTTGATGGCCATCTTGCCGTAAATAACCCCGGAGTTGTTCCAGTCCATGGCTTGTTGGCTGGCGGTGCGCACAACCCAGTTTTCCAGCTCGGCCATCAGGCCCATTTTTTCGGCGACGGGTAAAAATTCTTCAGGTGAGATTTCACCACGCTCAGGATGCTGCCAGCGGACCAGCGCTTCTACGCCCTGCAGTTGACCCGTTCTGGTATCCACCTGCGGCTGATAGACAAGCTTCAGCTCGTTTTCCTGGATAGCCCGATGCAACTGATATTCGGTTTTCAGAATATCCCGCGACATCGAATCGGTATCTTCGTTAAAGAAGAAACAACGGTTTTTGCCAGACTCCTTGGCTTGATACATGGCCATATCACTCTTGCGCAACAGTGTTGCCGCATCACAGCCATCATCCGGATAAATACAGATACCGATGCTGGCAGTCACTCGCACGGAATCATTTTCGATCACAAAAGCCGACGACAAACGTCGGGTCAGCTTGCTCAATACTGCCCGGGCGGCATCGGCCTGACCAATACCTTCCAGCAACACAACAAATTCATCGCCACCCAGGCGAGCCACCACGTCTTCACCCCGTAACTCTTCTTTCAAGGCATCCGCGACTTGCTTCAGTAATTGATCACCGGCCCGGTGCCCCAGGCCATCATTGATGTATTTGAAATTGTCGAGATCAATAAACAGCAGGGCAAATTTTTCCCGGTGCCGTTTGGCGCGGCTGATGGCGGCATCGATCGATTCCTGCAACATCACCCGATTGGGCAAGCCGGTCAGGGCATCATGGTAAGCTTGATGCTCCAGCTGGACATAGGCATCACGAATTTCGCTGATATCAGCAAAAGAAAATACATAGTGGCTTCGACGCCCTCTGATATCACGCACACTGCTGATCGACAACCGAACCGGACACAGCGCTCCCGACAGGGTCAAGGCTTGCCACTCTCCTCCCCAATGATCGGCATCTTCGACGTATTGCTGTAATGACAGGCCGCCAGGCTCCATTCGCTCCAGTAAAAAGATATCCGGGGTGGCACCGGTAACCTTCTCTTCCGACAGCCCGCACAAGCGGGTAAACATGCCATTGACGTGTTCCACTTTCCAGTGGGCATCGGTGATTACCATGGCTTCTCCCGCTTCCCGGAAAGCACTGGCGTAGTGACGCAGCCGTTTTTCCTTTTCCAGACGATCAGTGATGTCGACAACCGTCGCGGATACCCGGATGCCATCATCAGACTCTACCGGGCTAAGGCTGATCTCCACGTCAATCAGATGGCCATCACGATGCTTGCCGTGGATATGCTTGTTCTTGGCCATTGTTCGACGCCCGGACTGGCCGATATCCGCCGTGGATGGGTCCGGATAAAACAGCATCTCGTTGTCCGGTGCCAGGATTTCCATCGGTTGACCAAGCAGCTCCCCTTTATGGTATCCAAACAGCTCATCCAGAGCCGGGTTGGTCATCAGAATCAGGCCGTTACCATCCACAATCAGGATGCCGTTGACATTACCATTAACCAGATTCTGTGCCTGGGCACGTGCGTGGGTGAGATCGGCTGACATATCACGCAGGCGCTCCGACTCCTGTAGCTGCAGAGCGACATTGGCATGGCGATGACGAAAATACATAAAGGCCAGCAACAGATCCCAGATCACTATCCCGACCGAGATACATCCAATCCAGACATAGAGGCTCTCGTTACTGACCAGTTGTGCCTGCTCTTCACTGGAAATAAAACTGACCAATATCAGTTTGGGGGCATGGCGATAATCCATCGCGTCCGAATCACCCCATTGCCGCTCACCGATATCGGCGACATCCCAAATCCAGATGCCTTCAGGCTCCACCAGGGTACCGGATACTTGCTGCTCCATGGCGCGCCAGGCGGCCTCCGAACTGTCCCGGATGCGTTTGGGGTTGCCAAACATAAAGCCCCATTCATCCTGGGGGTTGAAGCCTTTTAGCCAGTCGCCGTTACGATTGGCCATTAACAATGAGTTGTGGGCGGTACTGTGTTCCAACCATTCAAACATCGGGGTCAGGCTGTCATTAATGATCACAATGCCACGATCTTTGCCTGTGCTATCAAATACCCGAATGGCGGCCCGGATCATGGGCCGGAACGGCCGTTCGACTTCGCCGTACTCCACGTTCAGATCGATAGGGGAAAAATACACACTGCCAGCCGATACCTTGATGGCATCCTGGAAGTAGTAACGATTTGATTTGTCTTGCAACTTGGCGGCGGGAACATGCTGGATACTGCGGCCAAAGCGCTGCAAGCGCACCCGTTCAATACCCTTTTCATCTATCCATCGGGCCTGATAATAAGAGATGTGTCGGTTGGCGACGCCAAACAGAATGTCTGACATCCGGGTGTTGGCATCCTCTTGCGCCAAGGCGGCCTTCAGGGCTGGCTCCTGTGCCAGAGAACGTAACAAATCGCCGGTGTTGGCCATATATCCGGACAGCTGTGAACTGACCAGCTGCACCTGCCGTTCTTCATGGCGTTGCTTGTCGTAAACAATCCGCTCGTTCCAGATGGAGGTAATCCCCCATCCGGTGAAAGCCGTCACCACGGAAACCAGTAGCAGCGACAGAAAAACATGTTTACGGACCATCTGCTTTTACTCCCTGAACGTCCACGCGTGTGCAGACATATTATTATATTTCCGTACAACAACTGTATAACGTTCGCACAGGAAATGTACAGAATATAATCAATCAGTCAGGGGCTACAATATTTCTCAGCGGCCATGCTCCGCTACCGACTGTTCGCTTTTAGAGTTTATCAACGCAGCTACCAATAAAGAATAGTAATAATTACTGGAAGCAGTACCCGTTGGCAGAAAATGGCACCCGTTCAGGATATTGGCCTCACTGGCCGAATCACAGAACGGGTTGATCGTTTTACTTGGCGCTGGCCAGATTATCCAGATAACGTTCGGCATCCAGTGCCGCCATGCAGCCGGTCCCAGCAGAGGTAATGGCTTGGCGATAAATGTGATCCGATACATCACCGGCGGCAAACACGCCCTCTACGCTGGTTTGAGTGGCATTACCATGGCTGCCAGTCTGAACTTTCAGGTAGCCGCCTTCCATATCCAGCTGGCCTTCAAAAATACCGGTGTTGGGTGAATGGCCAATGGCAATAAAGATACCATCCAGGGCAATATCGGTCTTTGCATCGGTATCACGATGTTTGATACGCATACCGGTGACGCCCATATCATCACCCAGGACTTCATCCAGCTCGCTGTTCCAGTGAATGGTGACATTGCCGTTAGCGGCTTTGTCGAGCAGCTTGTCGGCGAGGATTTTTTCTGAACTGAAGCTGTCACGACGGTGAACAACAATGACCTCAGAGGCGATATTGGCAAGGTACAAGGCTTCCTCAACAGCAGTATTACCACCACCAATCACCGCTACCGGTTTTTTGCGATAGAAAAATCCGTCGCAGGTGGCACAAGCCGATACACCCTTGCCCTTGAAGGCTTCTTCGCTTTCCAGACCAAGGTAACGGGCGCTGGCACCGGTGGCGATAATCAGAGCATCACATGTGTATTCACCGCTATCACCCTGCAGTACAAACGGACGTTGATCCAGTTTGACCGTGTGAATCTGGTCAAAAACAATTTCGGTATCAAAACGCTCGGCATGGGCTTTCATGCGCTCCATCAGCTCCGGCCCTTGCACTCCGGCAGTATCACCCGGCCAATTATCAACCTCAGTGGTGGTGGTCAGCTGCCCTCCCATTTGCATGCCGGTAATCATTACCGGGTTCAGATTGGCGCGCGCAGCATATACCGCGGCGGTATAACCAGCAGGGCCAGAACCTAGGATTAACAGTTTTACGTGGCGTGACGAGCTCATACAAAAATCTCCAGAAGGGAAACCCGCCGACGATGTCTACATCGTCCGGCGATAAATCGGAATACAGACACATGGTACTTGGTAATGGGGGCAAGCTTATCGGTTGCCAAGGCGGCGGTTCAATAGTATTTGCCAATTACAGGGCGCTTTTCTCAATCAAATATTTTTTCCCGCCCCAAAACCTTGCCCGTAACCATTAACGGTTATGGTCTCGACCAGCCTTGATGCGTTTCACTTGCGCTATTTTCCTGCCATCAGCTGCCCCGGTAACGCCTGATCAGCCAAAGTGACAAGGTGGCCATGATCCACAGATTTGGCTTCCGGGGCTTGGCAAGATCAACAGCAAAGGCCATAGTAATTGCACTACTCACAGAGGGAGGGACACATTGCCAGTCGATCTGTCTATATCTGCGGCTCCGTATCACCATCAGGAATCGTACTGTTTGTTTTCCCTGCCAGCCGGTGTTGATGATACGGCTGCATTCGCTACCCCGACCACTTATCCATTACCTCCGACGTCATCTGCCACGTCACCTTGTCCATCCGGCCAATCCCCGGAACGCATCACCACAGACTCACCGCTTGCTTCTCTGAACCTGAAACCAGGAGAGTGTTTTTATGGCCGCGCGCAAAACTGCTACCAAGCTGTATGTTCTGGATACCAACGTGCTGATTCACGACCCCAGTGCCATTCATCAATTTGAAGAACACCAGGTCGTTATTCCCATGACGGTACTGGAAGAACTCGACAAGCTGAAAATGGGCAAAGCTGCCATCGCCACCGATTGCCGGGAAGCGATACGACAAATTGATCGTATTATTGGCAAAGCCAGCCCGACCGAGATTGCCAAAGGAGTACCGATAAAGCGGGCCGATGGCAAGTCACTCGGTTCGTTTTCCATTCTGCTGGATACCTTTGATAGCCGTCACGCGCCCTTATCCCGGGAGATGAACGACAACAAAATCATCAATGGCCTGATCGCTCTGCAGGAAAAATCTCCCCACCGCGACATTATTCTGATCACCAAAGACATCAATATGCGCCTCAAGGCACGGGGCTGTGGTATCGGTGCACAGGACTATCAGAACGACCAGATGCTGTCGGATGTGTCGCTGCTGGAAACCGGCTACCACACCTATGCCGATTCATTCTGGGACAGCCAGACCCAGGTCAACAGCTTCCATGATGCCACCGGGACTTTCCACCGTATTCCGCGAGGCCATTTGCCTGACGAACTGTATCTCAATCATTTTATCCTTGATGAAAGCGGCTTTGTCGGCAAGGTGGTGGATCTGGACAACGACATGGCGGTATTGCACGACTTGCCGGTGGAGCAACTGATGTCTCAGGTAGCCTGGGGACTGCGTCCACGGGACCTGCCCCAGGCGCTGGCATTACATCTGTTGCTCGATCCGTCGGTCTCGCTGGTAACGCTCAGTGGTCAGGCCGGTTCCGGCAAAACCATTCTGGCACTGGCCGCCGCCATTGAAATGACCGTCGCCACCCAGCAGTTTCGCCGGATTATCGCCACCCGCAGCACCCGAGGTCTGGACGAGGATATTGGTTATTTGCCCGGCACCGAGGCGGAAAAAATGGAGCCATGGCTCGGCGCCATCACCGATAACCTTGAAGCCCTGCATTACGAAGATGAGCACGCCACCAGCAGCGTCGATTATATTTTGCAAAAAGTACCGTTGCAGTTCAAATCGCTGAATTATATTCGTGGCCGCAGCTTCCAGCACAGCCTGATCCTGATCGATGAATGCCAGAACCTGACCCCTCACCAAATGAAAACCATCATTACCCGCGCAGGTTCCGGCAGCAAGGTGGTCTGTCTGGGTAATCTCGCCCAGATCGACACGCCATACCTGACCCCTGTCAGTTCTGGCTTGACCTATCTGATAGAGCGCTTCAAGGCCTTTGACCAGGGCGGTACCATTCATCTGCAAGGGTCGCCGCGTTCGCCTCTGGCGGAATATGCAGAAACCCATCTCTGATGGGTCTTTCCACCGTCATATACAGCAGGACAGCGGGCTGATAAGCCCGCATGTACCAAACGGTTTTTCAGGCTGTCGATGGCCGCTGCCCAGCGATAAGCAGATGACAGCCAGCGTCAGAAACGTATGCTGTAGCCGAATTTTTTTACCGGATATCAAGATGATCAAACGTGTTGCTATTTATTGTGGTTCCCGCCTGGGGAATGACCCGGCCTATGCCGCTGCCGCAACAACATTAGCCACTTTTCTCGCCCAGCAAGGCATTGGCATTGTCTATGGTGGCAGTCAATCAGGGCTGATGGGAATAGTCGCCAATGCGGCGCTGGCAGCCGGTGGGGAAGTGATTGGTGTTATGCCTGGGGTACTCGGGCAACAGGAAAAAATCCACACCGGTCTGACACAAATACACCACGTACACAGCATGCACGAACGTAAGGCACTGATGGCCGATCTGGCCGATGCCTTTGTGGCTTTACCCGGTGGTATCGGCACCCTGGATGAATTGGTCGAAGTCTGGTGTTGGGCCAACATCGGTGATCACAACAAGCCTTGTGCCTGTTTTGATGTTGACCAGTTCTGGCAGCCGTTTTTTGACTTGCTGACGCATATTCGCCAGCAAGGATTTGCCCATCAAAGCGGAGAACTGTTGCGGGCCAGCGAACCAGCCCTCTTGCTGCAACAGCTTGAGCACTATGCGTTGGCGGGTTCCGGCTCGGAAGCGGGTTCTTCCAGTAAATGACGGCTTTCTGCCGCAAAACCGGCACCGACTTCCAGATAGTAGTTAAAGACGACATCCACTCCCAAGTCGATCAGCTCCTGGCATTCATCGTCGTAACGGGCCACGGCAGAAATCTTGCCGGTATAACCGGACAGGCGCAGCATCTCCAGCGTGCTCTTCATTTCCAGTTGTGCCGGTAACGCCATCATCACCAGACGGATATCGTTACGAGCAGCGCCAATACTTTCCCAGAACTCCATATCGTCCGCATCTCCGACCACCACGTTCAGGCCTTTACTTTTCAGATAGGCGATACGTTCAGGGTCAGACTCCACCCCACAGATACGGTTGCCATACTCAGCTTCCATCGCACGGTAAGCGCCCTTGCCAACCCGGCCCATGCCCAGAATAAGCACCTCGGCCTGTACCGGCGTTTCGTAGGTTGAGTGCGCTCCCGGGCGCTCATAACGGTTGATCTGTTCCTTGCGCCGCGCATAAATATGGTGGGCGCGGCGATACACGGCAGTACTGAGTACAAACGATAGCGACATGGAAACCGCCAGAATCACCAGCCAGTCGTTACTCAACCAGCCATTGTCCACGCTCAGGTGCGCGACAATCAGTCCGAACTCGCTGAAGTTGGTTAACGCCAGAGCACTCAGATATGACGTCCGTCCTGAAATCTTGAATTTCAGCATCAAGACAAAAAACAGACCGAACTTCACGATCAACAATGAGGTTAACAGCAGCACCGGCAAGGCCATATCTAGGGTTGGCAAGGCAGTAAAGCCGATCGACAGAAAGAACCCGATCAGGAATAGATCCTTGAACCCCATCAATGCCTTGTAGATTTCAACCGACTTGCTGTGAGAAGCCAACAGCACACCGATCAACAAAGCCCCCAGATCACCTTTCATATGCACCAGCGAGAACAGCTCCGATCCCCCCAACGCCAGAAAGAAGCCCAGCAAAGGCAATAACTCATCGTGACCAACCCGGCTGACCAGACGATGCAGCATGGGTTTCAGCAGCCATAAGCCCAGCAAACCAAACGCCATGATCGATGGAATCTTGCCAGTTGAGGCCACCAGGAAAATAACCGCAACAATATCCTGAATGACCAGAATCCCGACCACAATCTTGCCATGGCGGGCTTTCAGCTCAGAGGCTTCTTCCAGCATCTTGATAACACAAACGGTCGAAGAAAAACTCAGGGCAAAACCGATCAACGCCTGAGTCTGCCAGGGGATTTCCAGATAATGGCTGATACCCAGCCATCCCAGCAAAGACACCACCCCCACCAGCAGTAACGTCCAGAGACTGGTATGCAGCACACTGGTTGCCCATACTTCGGTTTTTAACAACGCCTTGACGTTCAGCTTCAGGCCAATGGTAAACAGCATCAGGGTAATGCCCAGATCCGCTAGCCGGTTCAAGACCGAATCCGGTTCCATACCCACGGCATTCAACCCAAACCCGGCCAACAAATACCCTACCAATGGTGGCATGCCTACCTGCTTGACGACAAAGCCACATAAAAATGCCACCAGAATCCAGACAAAATCCATTCTTGCTCCTTTAAATGCTCCAGCAAAGCACAACTGCTGCCAGTGGCAAGAATACCAGCCGAAGCACTTTATTTCGCCACCGGGCCATCAGCAAAACCCCAAATCGTCTGACAATAACAGGGTTGTTCCCTATTCCAGCAGGTACAAATGGTGTACTGACCTGGCGCAGCGCCAGCTTTCGGCGCCAGTAGCCGGTCGATTCCGATTCCGCTACAGTCCAACACCACCCACCTGCTTAATCCGATGCCAGAGGTTAAACGATTATTTTGCTCGATATTCTTTATCTTGATGACCATTTGGTGGCCATTAACAAACCCAGTGGCTTGCTGGTACATCGCAGTGATATTGACCGCCACGAAACCCGTTTTGTCTTGCAGCTACTGCGCAACCAGCTAGGTCAGCGGGTTTATCCGGTGCATCGGCTGGACAAACCAACGTCCGGGGTTCTGGTGTTTGCACTTTCCAGTGAGATAGCCAGCCAAATTGCTGATCAATGGCGGGAACGTGTGATCGATAAACGCTACCTGGCGATTGTGCGTGGTTATATGCCCGAGTATGTACACATCGACTACGCCATGAGTCCGCCGATTGATAAATACGCCAAACAGCCAGTAATCAAACCACCACAAGAAGCCATTACCGACTTCCGTTTATTGGCCACCATCGAGCTGGATGTCGAGATCGACAAGTATCCGCAATCCCGTTACTCACTGGTTGAAGCCATGCCGAAAACCGGGCGCAAGCATCAGATTCGCCGTCACCTGAAACATCTGAGCCACCCTATTATTTGTGATGCCCGTTATGGCAAGGGGCGTCACAGTCGCTACTTTCGTGACCATCTCAATGCCGGACGCTTGTTGCTCCATGCCTGGCAACTCCATATGACACACCCTGTCACGCAACAGCCACTGGTGTTTACTGCTCCGTTGGATAACGTCTGGTGGTCACTGGTGCAGCGCTTCCAGTGGCAAGCACAGCTACCGGAGTTGCTCGCCGCAACCTTACCTGAGGATAACAAGGAGCGGACATCGGTCTGAGATTCTGCATCCTACTCCCCAAAGTTGTGCACATTTTTGCCTGAATCAGAAGTTGTGCACAGCCTTGCAGAAAACAACCTCAGATCAAGCCTATTATCCACTGGCGATGACCTTTGAAGGCGTGTTGTCAGGCCATTTTTTTTCCTGAATGGTAAAAATAACCGATAATTTGCCTTGACGACCGGTTACCCACAGAATCTGTGGATAAATCTGAGGACAATTTCTTTAAAAGTACCTGCAAGCCGCACCAATACTGGCTTTTCCTTAAATTGTTCGGTTTTGAACCAAAAACAAAAACTCTTATATTTCAATAAGATAGCAATATATCGGTTTTTTTGAAGACACTTGTTGACTTTTATCGATGATGGAAATGACGGTTTTATGACTATGTGAATAACGCCTGTTAGAAAATATTGACGTGTCATTTTTAAAAAAAATCACTGTCAAGACTTGCAAGCTGTCATTCCTTGGTTAATTTCAAAATACCCGATCAAAAACCGGGAACAAGTCTGTGGATAATTATGGGGATAATTTTCTGGAATTTGAAATTGACAGCTGCCATTTTTGGAGTACCAAGGCACATCTTTTTCAGCTTATAAAAAATACTTGCTTTTCAAGGTCTTAGGTGCCGACTCCGAGTGCTTGTCAAGTACTGCATCCAAAAACTGTCCATGACGACCATGATGGTCTATGTGAGTAATTCATCAAGCCAGTGCGAACAGCGACGGTATTCTCTGCTGATTCTGTACCAATTATTTGAAAATACACTTGACGTCATCAGGCTGTCGATTTAGCCCACTGCCACTTCATCCACAGTTTCTGTGGATAATTGTGTGAATATCATCTTTAAAAGCGCTGCAGAGCCAGTCAGGGCAACGGTCCCGCTAATTTGTTCATTTTTTAACCAGCAAGAAAGACATGTTACCCACAGACACAGACAAAGCTTTGATTCGGTAACAGTCAAGCCTCGGCAGTAAAAAATATCATGGATATAAGCAGCGGCTATAAGAATTGTGAAGCAGACATGCGCCGCCAACATTGGCTTCACTGTTGGCGGGATAATAAAAACCCGGACAACAAACGCTGCAGAATACAGCGTCTATCGATCCGGGTATCAAGGCTGGTCAGTGAAGCCTAGAGTACGCCCAGTGCTTCTGCCAGTTGGTCTGCTGGCATATAGCCAGGGAACAGACGGCCATCGTCAACAATAATGGCTGGGGTGCCATTCACACCCAGTTGTCGCCCCATCAGGTACTGCTCTGCAATCGGCTCATTACATGCTGTACTTGCCTGCATATTGGCAACCAGTGTCTGCTGTAATTCATTTACGCGCTTCTGCACGGCAGCATCCCCTGCACGCAACTGCCGACTCAGCGAGTTCAGTTCACTCTGGGCATTTTTCATATCGGTCATGGCTGTCTTGCGATCATCCTGACACCAGACGTAGTTAATTTTCTGGAATGACTGGGTCAGCTGGCCAGTATTGGGATCCTGAATACCGGAACGAGGGTACGCCAGGTAACGCACGGTAATGCCCAGTTCATTAATACGCGGAATTTCCTTGTGCAGCTTCTGGCAATAACCGCAGTCAATATCAGTGAAAACGTTGATCAGCGCTTTTTGTTTGCCTTTGGCCGGGAACAGGACGGTATCGGTATCGGCAATGGTTGCCATGCTTTCGGCACGACGCGGGTTCATACGCTCTTGCGTCACATTGACCGCGTGTGGGCCATCAATGGCAATCAGTTCATCACGATAGATAAGATGGCTGGCATCCGGCGTCATATACAGTGCCGGGCCACCTTCCAGAATCACTTCCAGAATCTGGTTATTGGCAATCAGACTGGTACCTTCCACTTTTACCTGTGGCCCATACACCTGTTGTAAATGGGATTCTGCCAGTGTCCGGATTGCCGCGGCAGCAGCCTGAGTCGGTTCTGCTGCATCCGAATCGTTACAGGCGGTCAGACCAACCACCAAAAACGACAACAATAATTTCTTCATTGTGTCCTACACCCTGTTGTCAGGAATAAATTTCGGTTTTGAAGCCGGAGAGGGTCATTGGTTCCAACCAATTCATAGCGATCTTGCCAATACTGTTTTACAGCCATAAAAAAACGGGCACAAGGCCCGTTCTTTCCAAACAAGAAGGTTATACCTTCTCTTTGATACGTGCAGATTTACCGCTACGTTCACGCAGGTAGTACAGTTTCGCCTGACGCACATCACCACGACGTTTGACAGCCATGCTGTCAATCTGTGGGCTGTGAGTCTGGAAAGTACGTTCTACGCCAACACCGTGAGAGATTTTACGGACGGTGAAAGCAGAGTTCAGGCCGCGGTTACGCTTGCCAATCACTACACCTTCAAACGCCTGCAGACGCTCACGGGTACCTTCTTTTACCTTAACCTGTACAACCACAGTGTCACCTGGGCCGAATTCAGGAACGGATTCTTTCAGCTGGGCGTTCTCAATCTGCTGAATGATTGGGTTCTTGTTGCTCATTGTATGCTCCTTAACAGTCTGGCGATTTGGTGTCAGATTCACTCACTCGTTCGCTCAGATACTCTGTCAATAACCTATGTTGTTCGTTACTCAGTTCCAGCGTGTCCAGTAAATCCGGTCGACGCTCCCAGGTTCTGCCAAGAGACTGTTTCAGCCGCCATAGGCGGATTTTCTCGTGGTTGCCACTCAGTAATACCGCAGGGACAGATTGTCCGTCGTACACTTCCGGACGAGTATAATGGGGACAGTCGAGCAGGCCTTCCATAAAGGAGTCCTGCTGGGCCGACAAGTCATGCCCAAGTACACCCGGCACCAAACGAATCACCGCATCCATCAATGTCATTGCCGCCAGTTCACCGCCGCTGAGTACAAAGTCGCCAAGCGACCACTCTTCGTCGATTTCCTGCCCGATCAAACGTTCATCAATGCCTTCGTATCGTCCCGATACCAGAATCAGCTTGTCGTGTTGTGCCAGTTCCAGCACCCCCGCCTGATCCAGTTTGCGCCCTTGCGGTGACAGATAAATCACTCGCGCCGGTTTCCCTGGTTGCTGATCTGCCGCTTCACGAGCGGCGGCAATGGCATCCTGCAGCGGCTGGATTTTCATCAGCATGCCGGGGCCACCACCGTAAGGACGATCATCGACGGTCTGGTAGTTGTCGTACGCAAAATCACGGGGATTCCAACGCTCGACAGCAATCTGTCCCTGCTTCACTGCCCGTCCGCTGACACCATAATCGGTGAGCGAATTGAACATATCCGGAAACAGGGAAACAACGCCAAACCACATCGTGTGGGCCTCTATACCGGTGCTGTCAAAACAGCACTGGTCAGTAATCTGCTTCCCATTCGACCTGGATCACCTTGCTTTCAAGGTCGACATCCAGAACGATGGTATCTACGTAGGGGATCAGGCGTTGTTGCTGATCGATACTGCCTTCGCAGCTCGTCAGTTTCATTACCTGGTTACCACCACCAGAATCAAACAGCTCTTTTACCTTGCCCAGCAGCTGACCCTGGGTATTCTCTACCTTCAGATCTTCCAGCTGGAACCAATAAAATTCATCGTCGTCGGGTTCGGGTAATTGCGAGGTATAAACGGCAATCTCGGTTTGAGACAGCGCCAGCGCCGCATCGCGGTCTGCTATACCTTTCAGTTTTACCACAATCCCTTTGCTTTGGGTTTGGCTTGCTTCCACTTCAAACGTCCGCCACTCACCATTGATACTCAATAGCCAGATCGGGTAGTCCAGAATGTTGCTCACCGGATCGGTAAAGGAATACACCTTGACCCATCCCTTGATGCCAAATGCGGTCGAGATCTTGCCCAGAACGGTAATTTCCTGGTCAGTCACCAACGCTCCCTCAGCTGGCACGAATTAAGCTTCAGCGTCAGCTGCAGGAGCAGCAGGCTGGGCTTTACGTGCATCTTTGAGCAGTTTGGCAACACGCTCGGTAGGCTGAGCACCACGAGCCAGCCAGAAATCAACACGTTCCAGATCGATACGCAGGCCTTCTTCGGAGCCACGAGCAACCGGGTTAAAGAAACCCATACGCTCGATAAAGCGACCGTCGCGAGGACAACGCGAATCCGCTACGTTGATGTGATAAAAAGGACGTTTTTTTGAGCCACCACGGGCCAGACGAATAACTACCATAAAAAAGATCTACTCCGATCGTTTTATCAAGCGGAATCCCAGTCAGCGTTGGTCTGAAAAACAGAGTCACACTACCGGATATTCCGGGTGGCGGGTTTTGGAATCGCCCGCCGTTCAACATCTTTCCCGCTTGCCAATCATGCTGTTATCGCCCGGAGGCGATTCATCTCAATCCGGATACAGGCGAAAAAGGCCTATTAAAAGGGGCGCAGATTGTATGCTGGATAGATCAGGAAGTAAACGACAGTTTGCCGGCACTTGCCCGGACACACCCGCCAGACCAAAGCCCAACAGCGCTTCAGGTGCTGGCCTTGTCGGCGGCAGAATGATCCGGGGTAGTATCGGTGCTTTTCGCCTTGAGTGGCTTCGATGGCTTGACCATCACAGAGGCCACGGCAGCCACCAGCATCGACACCCCCAACACCGCAAATGCCTCGTTGTAAGACATCACCGAGGCCTGCTGTTGCACCTCGGTTGCGACCTGAGACAATACTTGCGGCGCCTGTGCTGGCAGCCCCATTTGCTGCCCCAGCAGTGCCAGATAATCCAGCGTCGATTGGCTATTGGCCACCAGCGTCTCGCGAATTTCCGCACCATGCAGGTCAGTGCGTTTTTGCAACAGGGTTGCCAGGCCAGCAATACCTATCGCTCCACCCAGGTTACGCATCACGTTAAACAACGTCGACGCCGAAGCAACATCCTGCGGCGGTAACGCCGCTGCCGACATTAATGACAGCGGCACCATGATAAACGGCTGTCCTAACGCCCGCAGCAATAACGCCGGAATCAGATAACTGCCATCATAGTCCATGCTCATATGCATATTCATAAACAGGCTCATCCCCATGACCACAAACCCGATCGCTACCAAAAAACGGGCTTGCACAAACTTGAGAATTCTGGGGATCAACGGAAAAAACGGCAATTGTGGAAAGCCAACCCACATCAGTACCAGGCCAATATCCAACGCGGTGTAATCATGTAATGACGCCAGATACAAAGGCACCAGATACACGGAACCAAACAGCCCGAATCCCAGCATCAGATACGCCACACAGGCCAGACTGAAATCCTTGTTGGCAAACAGGCGCAGATTCACCAATGGAAACGGCACCCGTAACTGGTGTCGTACAAACAGTACCAGCGATAACGATGACACCAGCGCCAACCAGCGAATGTACTCAGCCTCAAACCAGTCATCCTTGGCGCCTTCTTCCAATACCAGCTGCAAACACCCCAACCCCAGCGCCATGGTGACCATACCCAGCACATCTATCCGGGCTAGCTGGGTGTCATCAACCTTGCGTTTCTCCAGCCCCATGGTCAGCAGGGTGATCACAGCGGCCCCGGGTATGACATTGAGGTAAAAGAGATAATGCCAGCTGAATGTTTCTGTTAACCAGCCTCCCAGTGTCGGGCCAATACTGGGAGCGAAGGTTGCTGTGACACCAAACAGCGCCATCCCGACCGGGCGTTTGTCCAGCGGCAGCAAGGTCACAATCAGGTTAAACGCCATCGGAATCAGCGCGCCGCCGGTAAATCCCTGCAACGCCCGGAATACAATCATGCTCTCGAGGTTCCAGGCCAGCGAACAGGCCAGCGAGGCCGCCACAAACGCCGCACTGTTCCACACCAGATAACGCCGCGGCGACAGCCAGGCGGCAAAAAAGCCGGTCAATGGGATAGCGATCATTTCAGCCACCAGGTACGAGGTCGCAATCCAGGAGGATTCCTCCAGAGTGGCACCCAACGCCGCCTGAATATCTTTCAACGAAGAATTGGTGATCTGAATATCGAGAATGGCCATAAAGGCACCCAACAGGGCACCAGCAATCGCTAACCAGTAGCGCGGAAAACGCTCAGTCACACGCTACTCAGCCACAGCAGCAGTAAAAACAGCAGCGTCAACCGACATGCCAGGGCGCAGCATCGAGGTATCCTGACCGTCCTCAAACACCAGCTTGACCGGTAATCGTTGTACCACCTTGGTGAAGTTACCCGTTGCATTCTGAGGAGGCAGCAGAGCAAATTCTGAACCGGTGGCCGCAAAAAAACTGTCAACATGGCCTTTGAATATCAGATCAGGCAAGGCATCAACCCGGATTTCAACCGCTTGTCCGACTTGCATCTCGGCCACCTGGGTTTCCTTGAAATTGGCATATACCCAAACCGGGTGAGTCACCAGACTCATCAAGCGGGCACCGGGTGCCACACTCTGTCCCAGCTGAATCTGGCGGCTGGTGATTATCCCATCACGGGGAGCCACAATGGTGCAGTAATCCAGCATCAGCTGAGCCTGAGCCACCGCCGCCCGGGCTTCTGTCACACTGGCCTGTAACTGCGGAGCCTCGCCCTTGACCGCCACCAGATTGGCCTTGCGAGACGCCAGTTGGGCTTCGTTTTCGTGTAGCCGGGCCTCAGCCGAGGCCTGGGTCAGTTCGGCGGCATCAATGGCATCCTGCGATACATATTGCTGTTGTTTGAGTTGCTGCAGGCGCTTCAGTTGTTGTTGTGCGCGCCGGTATTCAGCCCGGGCACCTTCCAGCGAAGCCGCAGCTGAAGCGATTTGGGATTGTTCCGCCACTACCCGGTCGGCCAGATGTGTCAGTCGGGCCTGGGCTGCAGACAGCATGGCCTGCTGTTGCTGTAAACGGGTCAGATACAAGGCAGGGTCCAATGTCAGTAACACATCGCCTTGCTTCACCGCCCGATTGTCCTGGGCTTCCAGCGCCAGCACGGTTCCATCGATCCGGCTCATCACCGGTACAATATCGGCCTTGATGTAGGCATTGTCGGTATCTTCGCGGCCCTGATGCCACCACCACCAGTAACCCGCCAGACCGGTGATCAATAACAACAACAGAACAATCACTACTTTACGCATCGCCTTACATCACCCAGAGGAGCCAGAACAGGGCGCTAAACTAGCTTGCTATTTAACAAATTGGAAATTAAATTGTTTTCACATACTGTTCCATAACCGGCAACAACTGCGGTTATGCAAACAACCGTTACCACCACAATGATTACCATCATGACAACCACCATCATGATGATCACCATAACGGCGACCACGGTTATTACCGCAGTGCCACCCCGCCGACTGACCTTCCAGTCGGTGCAGGGTCACAGCGATAATCAAGGATAGCATCGGGGTAAAAGGCGAGCGGAAAGACGCAATAAAAGTCAGGAGTTAGCGATAGCGCTACAGCTCCGACAGAATTTCCGCACGCTTGGTGCGATATTCCTGTTCGCTGAGCAGGTTCTTCTCACGCAGGGTTTGCAACCGCAACAGGCGCTCTTCGACGGTTTTCCCTTGCGCCGGTGGTACAACAACCTCTCGCTGCATGTTCTGATGCTGCTGGATTCTGTCATCACAGACATAATACCGCGCCGTCATCTTGGTTTTGGTAAAGTTCTTGTAGTTACCGGTTGCCATGCGTTTGCGATGATCACTCTGATTGGTCGAGGTAATCACTATCTGGTCAGCCCCGAACTCTGCGGCTGATTGCCGATGCTCCTGCTGACAATGCTGAATGCCATTACGACCGTTGTTGATACAGGTGCTCTGCTTGACCATACGGCAGCGTTGTTCATCCACAGATTTTTTAATTTCTACCGCTTGAGCCGTCACGCTGGCACTGACACCCAGCAATACTACCGCCAACATCTTTTTCATGATTTGTCTCGTCATTACTGCCGTTGCCATAACTACCAGAACCACCCGACTTCCTATAAATCGCTGCGGCGTAGCTCGGGCTTGTGATAACGGCCGGTTAATAGAGCCAATCCGCTGCCCCAAAGGCTGGCGGATTGGCAGTAGTGCCTGCGTTGACCGGTAAAGAGAAGCCGGATCAGGCAGTTCAGTTCTCTTCACACCAGACGCGCGCGTTGCGGAACATACGCATCCAGGCACCGTCTTCGCTCCAGGGTTCGCCATCCGCTCCAAGTGGAATATACGAATTCTGGATAGCACGGAATACGCGCTCCGGGTGCGGCATCATGATCGTTACCCGACCATCAGCCGCGGTCAGACCGGTAATACCTTCTGGCGAGCCGTTCGGGTTGAGCGGATATTGCTCTGTGACCTTGCCATAATGATCAACATAACGCAGCGCCACTTGGCCGGCCAGTTCACTGAGATCCGCTTGTGAGCCAAACTCTGCCCGGCCTTCACCATGCGCCACCGCAATCGGCATGCGCGAACCAGCCATGCCCGCAAGGAACACGGAATCGGATTCCTGCACTTCGACCATCGCCACCCGTGCTTCAAATTGCTCGCTCATATTGCGCACAAAATGTGGCCAGTGTTCAGCACCCGGTATCAGTTCGTGCAGGTTTGACAACATCTGACAACCATTACAAACCCCGAGGGCAAAAGTATCTGGGCGTGCAAAGAAGGCTGCAAACTGGCTACGGGCCTGATCGTTAAACAAGATCGACTTGGCCCAGCCTTCCCCGGCACCCAATACGTCACCGTAAGAGAACCCGCCACAGGCCACCAGCCCACGGAAGCTTTCCAGCGTCACAGCCCCTGACAGTATATCGCTCATATGCACGTCAACAGTGGCAAACCCGGCGCGATCAAACGCAGCCGCCATTTCGATCTGGCCGTTAACCCCTTGTTCCCGCAGGATGGCCACTTTCGGAGCATCGGCAAATATTGAATCGGGCAAATCTGCCGTAATATCCTCGTTCACATCAAAGCTTAACTCGGCGTGAATCCCGGGGTTGTCGCTGTCCAGCAGGGCATCAAACTCTTGCTGGGCGCAGTCGGCGTTGTCGCGCAGCGCCTGCATACGGAAACTGGTTTCTGCCCAGACTCGATGCCAGCGAGTGCGGGATTCACTGAGGAATTCTTCATCCTGAAAGCTGAAGGTGATCTGGTCATCGTCATTGGCGGCACCAATCACAGCGGTGCAATCTCCCAGACCGGCGGCTTCAAATTGAGCCAGTACGGCTTCCAGATCGTCACGACGTACCTGCATCACTGCGCCCGGCTCTTCGGCAAACAGTGCTGCTGCCAGCTCGGACGGGGTATCGGCCAGCAGATCCATGGAAATATCCAGACCTGCGTGACCGGCAAACGCCATTTCCACCAGGGTAGCAAACAACCCACCATCTGAGCGGTCGTGATACGCCAGCAACTTGCCGTCGGCATTCAACCCTTGCACCACAGCAAAGAAAGCCTGCAAGTCTTCGGCATCGTCGAGATCGGCCGGAATGTCTCCGACTTGCTGATACACCTGGGCCAGACAAGAGGCTCCCAGGCGGTTCTGGCCACGGCCCAGATCCACCAGAATCAGGTCAGAGGCCATGTCTTTCTGAATTTGTGGTGTCAGAACCAGGCGGGCATCCGATACTGGCGCAAAGCCTGTAATCACCAGAGACATGGGGGAAGTCACCGCCTTGTCCAGGCTATCGCCCTGTTCGTTGGTGTCTTGCCAGCGGGTTTTCATCGACATGGAGTCTTTGCCCACTGGAATGGTCACTTGCAGCTCGGGGCAGAGCTCCATCCCAACGGCTTTTACCGTGGCGTACAGTTTCTCATCTTCACCCTCGTGACCAGCCGCACACATCCAGTTGGCTGACAGCTTGATGTCGGCTAACCGGGCTATCGGTGCCGCCGCCAGGTTGGTGATGGCTTCCGCCACTGCCAGTCGACCGGATGCCGGTGCATCCAGCAATGCAACCGGAGTACGCTCCCCCATCGCCATGGCTTCACCGACATAACTGTCGTAAGACGCAGTGGTTACCGCCACGTCTGCGACTGGCACCTGCCAAGGACCAACAAACTGGTCACGGGCAACGGTACCGGTAATGGAGCGGTCACCAATGGTGATCAGAAAGGACTTGCTGGCAACTGTTGGCAAGGTCAGTACCCGCTCCGCCGCTTCGGCCAGATCAATACCTGTCGTATCAAACGGCGTTGCCACTGTGGCGCGAGTTCTGGCATCCCGGTGCATACGCGGTGGCTTGCCCAGCAACACCTGCAATGGCATATCCACGGGCTTGTTGCCAAAGTGGCTGTCGGTCACGGTCAGATGTTCTTCTTCGGTGGCGTAACCCACCACGGCATAAGGACAACGCTCACGCTGACAGATGGCATCAAAGGTGGCCAGTTCCTGCTGCGGCACCGCCATCACGTAACGTTCCTGGGATTCATTCGACCAGATAGCCCGTGGGCTCATGCCTGGCTCATCATTCGGGACGTTACGCAGTTCAAACTGACCGCCACGTCCACCGTCCCCCACCAGCTCAGGGAAAGCGTTGGAGATACCACCAGCACCCACATCGTGAATAAAGGCAATCGGGTTCTGCTCGCCTTTCTGCCAGCAGCGATCGATCACTTCCTGGCACCGGCGTTCCATTTCCGGGTTTTCACGCTGTACGGAAGCAAAATCGAGATCAGCATTGGACTGGCCAGAGGCCATCGACGACGCTGCGCCACCGCCCAGGCCAATCTGCATCGCCGGGCCACCCAGCACAATCAGGGCAGCACCGACAGGAATATCACCCTTTTGTACATGCTCATCACGAATATTGCCGTAACCACCGGCAATCATGATCGGCTTGTGATAACCCCGGACTTCACCATCGTGTTGCAGTTCAAAAGTACGGAAGTAACCACACAGGTTCGGACGGCCAAATTCATTATTAAATGCCGCACCGCCCAATGGGCCATCCGTCATGATATCGAGAGCCGAGACAATCCGGTCCGGCTTGCCATACTGGCTTTCCCATGGCTGTTCAAAGCCGGGGATTTTGAGATCGGAAACCGTAAAACCGGTCAGGCCTGCTTTGGGCTTGGAGCCACGGCCTGTTGCCCCTTCGTCACGAATCTCGCCACCAGAACCGGTGGCCGCCCCGGAGTGTGGTGCAATCGCGGTTGGGTGGTTATGGGTTTCCACCTTCATCAGGATATGCATGGCTTCTTCGTGATAGCCGTACTGACCGGACTGCTCCGTCCCCATCGGGTTCGGGAAGAAGCGCCCTGCCTGATGACCACGGATCACCGACGCGTTGTCTTTATAGGCAGAGAGAATATTGTCGTGATAACACTCGTAAGTGTTCTTGATCATCTGGAACAGGGATCTGTCCTGCTCCTGACCATCAATGGTCCAGCTGGCGTTAAAAATCTTGTGACGACAATGCTCGGAATTAGCCTGGGCAAACATCATCAGCTCAACGTCGGTCGGGTTACGCCCCATGATCTTGTAGTTATCAACCAGATAATCCACTTCATCATCGGCCAGGGCCAGGCCCAGCTCTTTATCTGCCGCCAACAGCGCCTCGCGACCACCACTCAGCACATCCACTGTCGTCAAGGGTGCCGGTTCGGCATGGGAGAACAGCGCCGCGGCGCCATCGTGGTGGTCAAGAACCACTTCAACCATACGATCATGCAAGACGGCGGTCACCGCATCACGATCAGCAGCACGGCTGCCAGTGACGTAATAGGCGATACCCCGCTCCAGCCGCAACACCTTATCCAGGCCACAGTTATGGGCAATATCCGTGGCTTTCGATGACCAGGGAGAAATGGTGCCAAAACGGGGAATGACCAGAAATAAATCCGCCTCATCCATAAAGCCGGATTCCACGCTGTCAGCCTTGGGGCCATAACGAAGAATTCGCTCCAGAATCAGGTGCTCATGGTCAGCCAGATCGGCTTTGAGATCAGCAAAATGAACGAACTCGGCATAGACGCCAGTAACGGATGGAACTGCGTTCTGCAGTTTGCTGAGAATTCTGGATTGACGAAATTCCGAAAGCGCTGGTGCGCCACGCAGCTCAAGCATTGTGCCTTGACTCCAGGGGTGGGGCCGAAAATACGGGAAAAAATGAGGCCAAATGATACTGGATAGCAATCAACTCTGCTACCAGATGGCATCGTCTGAGCGACTGCGGCAACAGAGTTTTTCTGTTCTGATTACCGGATAAACTGATAAGAAAAGCAGCTACTCCGTGCTGAAAGCAGCCAAAAACAGGACAAAACAGTCCGACACAAGCGCACCACTCCGGCTGTCAGCAAGCGGCTTGCTGCGCTTGTCTGATTCGTGGCCATGGCACGCCCAAATGCGATGAAACCGGGCTTTATGGCGAATAAACAACCAGCAAAACCATCCTTATTGTCTTGATAACCACGATCAGATCACGATTAAACCACCTGCCATTGACAACACCTATTGCCACCATTCAGAGAAGCTCTTGGCTCAACGATTGTTTTTTAACCAACTTATGGTGTAAAATGGAACAATAATTGCTGCCACGCACCAGATTAGTGCAGGAGAGCACGATAGTTAATAATGGAGCCAACCTTACATGCTGATGAAATCAGTCAAACTGCTAACGGGTCTGATGACTCTGCTGGTCTGCCTTACCGCGATCACAGGTAGTGTACGCCCGACACAGTTAGAGCAAATACGGATGCACGGTGAAATCACCATGATTACCCGTAACAGCCCAGTGACCTACTACGAAGACCGTACAGGCCCGTCAGGCTATGAACTGGAACTGGCTCAGGCATTTGCCGACTATCTTGGTGTGCGACTGAATGTACAGGTGGCCGACAACCTGACTGGCATATTCACAGCATTAAATGCCGACCAGGCACAGTTTGCTGCCGCTGGCCTGGCTGTTACACCAGAACGTCAACGCTGGTTCCGTTTCAGCGAACCCTACCAGCAAGTCCGTGAACACGTGATCTATCGCCGTGGCACCCAGCGCCCACGCAAGCTCGACGACATGCTCAGCGGTATGATTGTAGTCCCGGCGTCATCCAGCCATGCCCAGACATTGCGTCGTGCCCAGGTGGATGAACGTCCAGAGCTGAGCTGGAGCGAAACCGGCGAGCTGGATATTACCGATTTGATGCATATGGTTGCTAATGGTGATATCGACTACACCCTGGTCAACTCCAACGAATTCAATATGCTGCAAGCCTATATCCCCAATATCGGTATCGGCTTCACCATTGATAATGAACGCTCACTGGCCTGGGCATTCCAGCACAATCGTGACAACTCCTTGCTCAATGCTTCACGAGAATTTTTTCAGTCACGCCAGACTCGCCAACAACTGGCAACGCTGAACGAGCGCTACTACGGCCATCTCGATGAGCTGAACTATGTCGGTGCCAAGCGTTTCTTGCGCCAGACTGTACGCAAGCTCGATCGTTACAAGCCGTATTTTGAACGATCCGCCAACGACAACCAGTTTGACTGGCGTCTGCTGGCAGCAGTGGGTTATCAGGAAAGCCACTGGAACCCGCTGGCAACCAGCTACACCGGCGTACGGGGCTTGATGATGCTGACCAATGCGACCGCAGGTGACCTTGGTGTCAGTGATCGTCTCGACCCAGAGCAAAGCATTCTTGGTGGCGGACGCTATCTGAACAGTTTACGTAACCGCCTGGGTACCCAGGTAGCCGAACCGGATCGTACCTGGATGACGCTGGCTTCCTACAATATTGGTTATGGCCACTTGCAGGACGCTCGCCGTCTGGCCTACGAAATGGGTGGCAATCCGAACCTGTGGCGCGATGTGAAAGAAGCTTTGCCACTGCTGAGCCAGAAGCGTTACCACAAAAACACCCGTTACGGTTACGCCCGTGGCAGTGAAGCCGTTGATTATGTCCAGAACATCCGCCGCTACTACGACGTACTGGTCTGGAATGACGAACAGGCTCTGCAGATTGCATCAACAGACAACGACAACCTGCACTTGTCCTCTTCCATGACTGTGGTACCGCCACTGCTCTGAATAACGGAAGCAGCCTGCCTGGCAAAAACCGCCGGACAACAGCCATAAAAAAACCGCAGCCCTTGTCTGGCTGCGGTTTTTTTATGCTGCTCAATCAGTGAGATTGGCGATCAGCGGTTACGATGATTTTTTATGACCACTCCAGACACCGCTGACATCTTCACCAGCCGCCTGGGCATCAGCGTGATACGAAGAACGTACCATTGGCCCGCTGGTTACCCGGCTAAAGCCCATTTCCTTGGCAATATTACCCAGCTCATCAAATTCTTCCGGTGTCACAAAACGCTCAACAGGCAAGTGTTCACGGCTTGGCTGCAAATACTGTCCCATGGTGATGTGGTCGACCAGATGAGCGCGCATATCCTTCATCACTTCGATCACTTCTTCGTTGGTTTCACCCAGGCCCAGCATCAAGCCAGACTTGGTGGGTACATCGGGGCGACGTTGCTTGTAGTTTTTCAGCAAGTCCAGTGACCACTGGTAATCGGAACCTGGACGGCTTTTTTTGTACAGGCGAGGCACGGTTTCCAGGTTGTGGTTAAACACATCCGGTGGCGTTTGCTCCAGCGTATCCAGTGCAACATCCATACGACCACGGAAGTCCGGCACCAGTACTTCAATCTTGATACTCGGGCTGTGTTCACGGGTCAGGGAGATACAATCAGCAAAATGCTGGGCACCGCCATCGCGCAAATCGTCACGGTCGACCGAGGTCACTACAACGTATTTCAGCCCCATATCCGCAATTGCCAGTGCCAGGTTTTTCGGCTCATCAACATCCAGCGGATTCGGGCGACCATGGCCAACATCACAAAACGGGCAACGACGGGTACAGATATCACCCATAATCATAAACGTTGCCGTACCGCCACCAAAACACTCACCCAGGTTCGGGCAGCTGGCTTCTTCGCATACGGTGTGCAATTTGTGTTTGCGCAGCTTGGCCTTGATATCACTGATTGCCGGGGTAGCCGGAATACGCACCCGAATCCAATCGGGTTTGCGTGGCATTTCTTCGGTAGGAATCACTTTAATCGGGATACGGGCAACCTTGTCAGCACCACGTAATTTTTGCCCTTGTACCGCTTTTACTCGTTCAGTCATCTGTTTACCCCAGCCTGCCCGGTCAGCGGGATCACCGCAACCAGGATGTATAATTTGGATCTGGCGCGGCAGATTATGCCGGGCGCGTGATCGTTGTGAAACCCAGGTGACGGATCAGCTGTTGTTCCAGCTGCCCAGCCACCTGATCGATGTTTAATCCGGCGTTTGGTGCTTCCCGAACCACCTGTGTCATTTCCAGCCCGGCGTAACCACAGGGGTTGATACGCAAGAAAGGCGTCATATCCATATCCACATTCAGCGCCAGACCATGAAAGGTACGGCCATTACGAATGCGCAGTCCCAGCGAGGCAATCTTGCGACCGTCGACATAAACCCCTGGCGCATCAGCTTTGGCAGCCGCATCAATACCCCATTGGGCCAGCGTCGCAGCGATCGATTCTTCCATGGCGGTCACCAAGGCCCGCGGACCAAGGCCAAGACGCTTGATATCCAGTAACAGATAAACCACCAGCTGGCCTGGGCCATGATAGGTCACCTGACCGCCGCGATCTGTCTGTACCACGGGAATATCCCCAGGCACCAGCACATGCTCGGCCTTGCCAGCCTGACCCTGGGTAAAGACGCCAGGATGCTGTAAAAACCAGATTTCATCCGTGGTCTCGGGTTGACGCCGGGCCGTAAAAGACACCATTTCCTCATAGCAGGGCTGATAATCAACCAGCCCCAGCTGACGAACCACCACCTCTGGCATCAGATCACCATATGCACCAGTTCGTGAGCACTCAGCTCTTTATGTAGCGCTTCCAGCTGCTCGATACCCGTCGCAGTAATATAAATTGTCAGCGACTGGAAATTACCCTTGCTGCTGTCACGCACCTGGATTTTCTCAAGATCGAACCCCGGAGCGTGGAGATGGAAAATATCCAGCACGACCTGGCGATAATTATCCGTGCCCTTGCCAACAACCTTGACGGGGTAATTGGCGCAGGGAAATTCGATTTTCGGCGCTTCCTGGGTGGTTGCAGGCTGGCCGTCCGCCTTGATCAAAGCCATGTCGATTACCTCAACAGTCGTGTAAAGAACATCTCGATTTCACCCATCAGCTGACCAACCAGACCGGATTCTTCTACCGCACTGATGGCAATCAATGGACGCTCCTCGATAACTTCACCGTCTTTGCGGACCACCAGAGTGCCCACCACATCACCTGCGGCAATAGGCGCCTTGATGTATTCATCGGTGTTCAGCTCAACATCCAGATCGCCTTCAGTACCACGGGGTACGGTCAGATAAAGGTCATCCTTCACCCCCAGGTCGATCTGATCTTGCTGGCCGAGCCAGACTTTGCGCTGTTCCAGCACATCGTTGGCGCTGTACAGTTTGTGGGTCTGAAAATAACGGAAGCCATAGGCCAGCAGCTTCTGGGTTTCCCTGGCACGGGCATCGTCACTGCGGGTACCCATCACCACGGCGATCAGGCGCATATCATCCCGCACCGCGGATGCAGCCAGACAGAATCCGGCAGCTTCGGTATGGCCGGTTTTCAGGCCATCGACAGAGTCATCACGCCACAACAGCTTATTGCGGTTAGGTTGACGAATATCGTTGTATTCAAAGTATTTTTCAGAATACAGACCGTAATAGGCCGGGTGATCCTTGATGATATGCCACGCCAATGTGGCGATATCCCGTGCGGTTGAATGATGCTCTTCCGCAGGCCAGCCCGTTGCGTTCATGAAATGACTGTTGGTCATTCCCAGCTTGATGGCGTACTGGTTCATCCAGTCGGCAAATGCATCCTCAGAACCGGCAAAGTATTCTGCCACCGCCACCGAAGCGTCGTTGCCGGATTGCACAATAATGCCGCGCAGCAAGTCGATCAGTGAGACCTCCGTACCTTCGCGCACAAACATTTTGGAACCGCCCTTTTTCCAGGCGTTAACACTGATTGGCACCATGGTGTCATCCGTAACATTACCCGTCACCAGTTCGTGCACAGCAATATAGCTGGTCAGCATCTTGGTCAGACTGGCAGGCGGCAAGGTCTCGTCGGCATTGTGCTCGACCAGGACATTGCCACTCTCAGCATCAATCAGAATAAAGGCCCGCGCATCCAGATCAGGAGCTTTGGGAACAATAATGGCAGCCGAAGCACAGGCCGCACTCAAGTATAAAAACAGGCTTAGTAGATAGCGCATGACTCTTGACTAACAGTAGGAGAGTTGAGCCGGGCATTGTAACACGGCCACCAGAATTTGCAGTCCAGACGAGAACGACATATTGCCGTCATAAAGAGCTGCGATATACAGGGTCACTGAGTCAGGATAATTGAGCCAGTCAGACCCCCGCTGGCCGCAATCAGGCAGTAAAGACTATAGGCGCAGTTCGCACCCCGATTTACACTGACCAATACAAACCAACGTTCACAAGAACCTTTATCTGACAGGAAGTTCCCATGCAACGCCTTGCCTGCTCCGGCCTGCTGGCCATCACAACGCTCGCTACCGCAGCTTTATTGACGTCGCCGCCGCTGCTGGCAGCCTCCCCATCAGCCTATCAGCCCAACTACCAACAGGGTCAGGCCTGGCTGGAATACCGCCTTGCCAACGAGACACCCGGCACCCGTGCACGTAACCTGATCCTGTTTCTTGGCGACGGCATGAGTGTCACCACGCTGACCGCTGCACGCATCTTTCAGGGCCAGCAACAAGGTTTCAGTGGTGAAGAAAACTTCCTGTCATTCGAGCGCTTCCCCTATTCCGGATTGGTCAAGACCTACAACACCAACCAGCAAACCCCGGATTCCGCCGGCACCATGAGCGCCATCATGACCGGCGTCAAAACCCGCGCCGGGGTGCTCAGTATTGGCCCCGAACAGGATCGCGCTGTCTGCCAGGGCAGCCAGGCCCACCAGCTGACAACATTACTGGAATACGCCAGCCAGCAAGGATTGGCCACCGGTGTGGTCACCACCGCCCGCCTGACTCACGCGACCCCGGCAGCAACCTACGCCCACACCCCCGAACGGGACTGGGAAGCCGACAGCGATCTGTCTGAAGAAGCGCGCCAGCAAGGCTGCGAAGACATTGCCGCCCAATTGATCCACCGCGGCTTTGCCAACGGGCTTGATCTTGCGATGGGCGGCGGCCGCAAGAACTTTATGACAACAGCCCGGGAAGGCGTACGTCTCGATACCGACCTGACCCAGCAATTCAGCACACGCTATCCCGACGGCCAACTTCTACTGAGCCGAAATGACCTTATGGGCATGCAGGCTCGTACCCCGGTGCTTGGCCTGTTCGCCGACAGCCATATGGCCTACGCCCATGACCGCACCAGCGCCGAACCCTCTCTCACCGAAATGACCTTTGCCGCCTTGCAGATCCTGCATCAGCAAACCCAAAACAGCGACCGGGGCTATGTCCTGATTATTGAAGGTGCCCGTATCGACCATGCCCATCATGCCGGCAATGCCTATCGCGCCCTCACTGATACCGTCGCCATGGCCGATGCTGTCGCCTTTGCCGACCGCATGACCAATGACAACGACACCCTGATCATGGTGACCGCAGATCACAGCCATACGCTGTCCTTCTCCGGTTACCCGCAACGTGGCAACGATATTCTTGGTCTGGTGCAACACAACGACCAGCTTACCCATGCCAGCGATGGTGCCCCTTACACCACGCTGGGCTACGCCAATGGCCTGGGTGCCAATGATATTGATCCGGTCAGCGCTGCAGAATCCGGCCGCCAGAATGGCCGAGTCCACTGGCATGAGGATGAAGACACCAGTCACCCGGACTTCCATCAGGCTGCACTGGGCCACCGGGAAAGCGAAACCCATGGCAGCGACGATGTCGCGATTCACGCCAAAGGCCCGGGGTCACAATGGTTCCGCGGCCTGCTGGAACAAAACAGCCTGTTTCACCTCGCCAGCCGGGCACTGCACCTAACCACCCAGGCCCCGGCCGTCACGGAGGACAACTGATATGACCGTTATGACCCCGCTCAAACGTGCCGCACAGCTCACCATCACCCTGAGTGCCATGGCACTGGCCAGCTGCGCGACCCATGACAGCAGTACCGATCCGGTCAGCGACAGCCAGCCACAACACACCACCGAGGTATTGATCCCCGGCCCGGTCAGCAGCAGTGACTGGTATGCCCTAGGGCAACAACAAGCCGACCAGCGCCAACAACAGCCAGACAATCAACACCGAGCCAAAAACCTGGTACTGGTCATTGGTGACGGCATGGGAATCACCACGTTAACGGCCGGGCGCATCTTCAGCGGCCAGCAACTTGGTCTTAACGGCGAAGACTTTGCCATGAGCTTCGAAACCCTGCCCTATTCAGCCCTGGTCAAAACCTACAACACCGACCTGCAAACACCGGACTCGGCAGGCACCATTACAGCCCTGCTCACGGGCACAAAAACCCGCGCCGGAGTACTGTCCGTCGGCCCTGGCGTCACCCGAGGAGACTGTGCCAGCGGTGCAGGCCAGACGCTCGACACACTGATGGATCTGGCACAAGCGCAAGGCAAGGGTACCGGTGTGGTCTCCACCACCCGCCTGACCCACGCCACCCCGGCGGCAACGTATGCCCACAGTGTCGATCGCAACTGGGAAAACGACAGCCAGCTGACTGACGAAGCCCGCACCTCCGGCTGTCAGGACATTGCCACCCAACTGGTCAACAGCGATCTCGATATTGCTCTTGGTGGTGGTCTGGCGCAATTTAACACCACTGCCACTGGCGGTGCTCGTCAGTCCGGCAACCTCACTGACGATTGGCAGCAGCGCCCGGATCATCACTTGCTCACCAACCGGGACGCCTTGCAAACCGCCGATTTGAGTCACGGCCAGTGGCTGGGGCTGTTTTCTCCCTCACACCTGCCATACGTTGACGATCGCGATACCCAAACTCCCGGTTTGCTGGATATGACCCAGGCCGCCGTGCAACGCCTGTCACACAACGAGGAAGGTTACGTACTGGTGATTGAAGCAGGCCGCATCGACCACGCCCACCATGAAGGCAATGGCTATCGCGCCCTGAAAGAAACCGAGGAATTACACCAAACGGTTGACTGGCTGCTGCAGTCTGTTGATCTCGAAAATACCCTGCTGCTGGTCACCGCCGACCATAGCCATACACTGACTCTGGCAGGCTATCCGACCCGCGGCAACCCGATGACAGCACTGGTAACGGGCAATGATGATCACGGCCACCCGGCACCAGAGCCTGATCGTCTGGCGGATGGCGAACACTACACATCGATGAATTATCGTAATGGCCCCGGCGCTGTCGCCATGCCGCGTCCGGCCATCAGCGCCGACGAAGCTGAATCACCAGACTATCGTCAGCAAGCGTTGATACCCATGTACTCAGAAACCCATGGCGGCGAAGACGTCGCCGTCTACGGGGCTGGCCCCTGGTCCCACCTGCTGGGTGGCACCATGGAACAACACTGGCTGTTTCACTTGATGCGTCATGCCCTGACCGTCGATACCGCAACAGGACGATAGCGACTGGGATAACAATAGGGATAGGGATACGTCGGTGATCGTACACGGGTCGCCGACGGCTTGGGTGTCGCCGACTCGCCGTCGCGTCTGCTGTTGGCCAATTCGGTTGGTCAAGTCACAACTCACTCCGGAGCGGGTAACAGAGAGGCTGCCCGCGCAGGGTGCAAGGAAATCATGGGAGCGCCATCCTGTTGTTGATAACTGTGCCGTAAACGAAAATGCTCGTTAATGCGGCGAACACACAGGGTTATTCTGACCGTCAGCCAACGATAATCGACCCGATCTTCAGCATGCACGATCACCGATGCCTGATTATCAACAATCGCCTGACACAGCGGAGCCATTAACGTCTGGATCGACTGGTCACGCAGTTCAACCAGATTCGCATCCAGCAGAAACTCGGCCAATGGCGGGGAATTGTCTTCATAATGGCTGCGAAATTCATCATGCACTGCCATACCCAACGGACGATAATCCAGACGTACCACCACCGGGGTTTCCTCTTCGCCAGCCGTTGACAGCGGATAACCGGGGGCCATAAACGCCGGAGGGGTTTGTCCTTGCAGTAACAGTGCCCGGTCCAGCCGGTGCTGTAACCGGTCCAGGCCGTTACTGAGTGGCACCAGCGTCCATAGCTGCTCAAGTGCCATCGCCGCCGCCGCCAGCTCTCCCTGAGCCAACCAATCCTCAACCTGTTGCTGATAGGCGGCAGCCCATTGATAGGCCAGTGGCACCACCGCCATATTGGTGGGCCAGAGGCGACGAAATTCATAGATACGTACCATGGCGTTCCAGACCGCAGGCTGGGATAATCGCCCGGCAGCCAGATCCTGTCGGATCGCCGCCAATGCCGCGCTGGCAGCCGTTTCCTCATTCTGTTCGGTGGAAACAGCCGCAGAGCCCACCGGCTTGGCCTGTACTGACGGACTGCCGCCGGTCAATCCCCATAACACTGCGACTGACAAACAAAGAACCCATATACCGCCAGAGAATCCGGGCGGCCATCCCTGATACTGAACACTCATTCGAGGAAATACGCCTTTATGTTTAACCCAACCGGACTGCTTCGCTATGGCACTCTGCTCTGTGTGCTGCCTGCCGTTGCACTGCTGATTGTCTATGGACTGGACTTGTCCGCCATTACCGAGTGCCAGCAGCAAGGGCTGACTTATTCACCCGAGCTTGGCAGCTGTATTGCCAGCGCCGAACCCATCACGACGTATTACGCACGCCATACCCTGATCATCAATATCAGCCTGCTGATTGCGACCGCAGGGGCATTGGCCATGACCGTCGGCATGGTGCTGAAAGGCCCCAGCCAGGGCAGGCAAAAGGACTGAGTTGCCAAGCTCCCGCCGAGGTCAAGGTGCTTCGCTTCAGGCACAACATTTTTTGAATTTTTTCCCTGATCCACAAGGGCAAGGGTCATTACGGCCCGGCTGCAATTGCTGCCACTCGGCCTCGCCATCGTAATAACGCCAGTGCTCACCCTGTTTAACAAAGCGTGAGCATTCATGCAGCGTTTGCCAGCGGCCATACGCGCGAAAGGTCGCGGTAAAACACACCGTCGCCGGATCACCCAGCTCATCGGCGCTCTCAATGTCCAGCCCGTACCAGCGCATGGAGGCTTCACATACCGGGCCGTCTGGCCGGGTGTCTGGATGCCAGCTGGCCTGCAGATAATCTTCCAGCTCCAGCACAAACGCACTGTAACGCGATCGCATCAACGCTTCTGCGCTGGCGGCTGGCTGCCCCAGATGTAATGGCTGACAGCAGTCGCCATAATTCACCACCGAAGATGCTGCCAACATGCGGCCACAAGGGCAGGGAGAATCCGGCGTCATTGAGCTTGTCCTCTGACCATCCCTAACAGACGGGTAATCCCCTGATCCAGTGACGGACTGTGTTGATCCGATGAAAAAGCCGCCATCATCCGTTGTCGCATACCGGGCAGGGTCATCATATCCCCCACCAGCGCGTTAAACGTGTCCTGCCCTTGTTCATTAACGGCCAGGGTTTCCAGAAACGCCAGCAGCAACTCTCCTTCCAGATCTGCCCAGCAACGGCTGGAAACCGCCGCCAGCACCTCGACAGAACGGGCAGCGGGATGCGCCAGCAGCGCGTGTAGCAACAGTCGGCGTTGTTCAATATTTTCGCTGTGAGACAGCGCCCGGGCAAACGCGGCGAGATCATTGGCATCCGGTTCTGCGGCAATCACACTGGCAAGCCGGTCATTGACCGCACTGGTCAACACCTGCCCTGGCGAAATATTTTCCATAAACCCGAGTATCACATTCAACGGCACCTTGGGCAGGTATGGCAGGGCCCGCGTCAGCAACGCCTGGTTATTGTCTTGCTGATAACCGGCAACGACTTCAGCCAGCCCCTGCAAGCCCAGTTGTTGCCAGTTTTCCCAGCCCATATCACCGGCCAGATAACCCCGGGTAGTGGCGTAAAAGCGACTGTCCGGTGCCCCCAGCTCGCGCGCGGCCAGCGCATGAAAATACGCCATTCGATGGGCATCCGGCTTGAAGCTGAACGGTGCTTCACCTTTATCATTGCTGCTGTCCCCGGCGGCCAGACGCTGGGCGATATAACGGACAAAGCCATCACGGGCCGGCGCATCCAGCAGGTTTTGTTCATCCAGCGGCAGCTTCAGGAACCAGATAGCATGCTGCCCCGGTTGCTCAGGGTGCCAGCTTAATAATGCCAGCCAGGCATGCTTGAGATACGGCACCGGATAACTGCGCCTCTGCTGCTCAATTTCTTCAAACAGCGCAGTGTCCAGTGGTTGAATACGGCGGCCCATGTCAAATACACGCAGGCTAGCGCCGCGCTGGCTTACCAGATCAGTAATGGTCACTCGTTGTCCTCTAAAAAATGCAAAAGCGGTCGCCAGTGTAGCAGATTCTGCCGAATGGCCGGTTGTCATGGTGAGGCAAATGGCAGGATCTTGCCGTGCTGGCAGCAGATCCTTCTGCGACACTCACAACAAGCAGGTATGATAGCCAGCCATTGCACAGGCACTCACAGGAGACAAGGTATGCTGATCGTATTGGCGCTGCTGGCCGGATTTATCATTGGTGGCGGAGGAGTAGGTTTTTGGCTCAGTCGTCGCTGGCAGCAACAGGTAAAAGACGCTGAAACCAGTCTGACGGAACTGCTCAGTCAGCATCAGCAAGAACAGGAAGCAGCCAAGACATTACGGCAACAGGCGGCAGATCTCAGCTATCAGCTCAACGAAGCCAACAAAACCATCCGCTATCTGGAAAACCGCCCGGGTAAATAATCAGCTCTGACCCCAGGCCAACCCTGCCAGCCGCTTGGCGGGGTTCAGAAAGCGGCCGCCTGCAGGCTGGCGCGCTTCTGCTTGGCCAGGCGGGCGAGCAAGCGCCGCTCAACGTCCTGGCACGTATCCCCGGCCACCAATGCCACGGTGGTGGTCAGCAAGGATACCTCACCCAGTATTGGCCACGGCTGCCGCTCCATCTGTCGACGCATACGTTCCATCAGGACGATAGCACCATCTTCCGCACAGTCTGGCAGTAGCAAGATAAACAGCTCATCCCGGATACGGAAAATCTCATCCCCGGCCCGCACTTCATTACGAATCCCTTCAACAAACTGCGGCAAAAACTGACTGACGGCGTGCTGTCCATGCAAGTCACACAACTGGGAAAAATCTTCAATACTGAAACCAATCAGCGCCAATGGCCGCTTGGCACGCTCGCTGCGAGCCACTTCCCGCTCCGCTACCAGCGAAAAATGACCGGCATTATAAGCCCCGGATTCACCATCATTTAATGTCAGTGAAGCCACCATCAGCAAGCGGTGCTGGATCAACAAGCCATAACAGGCAACCGAGGCCGCCACCATGGTGTAAACCAGTGCTGCCCGGGTTGCCACCAGCACATCCGCAGCCATCATGACAGTCCACCAGAGGGCGATAATCATACCAATGTTATAAATATGGCTGAGGGTACGACGCAGGCAAAAATAGCTGAGAAACGGCATCATCAACAGATAGTTCAGAGATAACGCCATGCTGGGTTCGATCTGGATAAAACCGGGTGCCACTACCAGCACCAGTACCGGCAGCGCCAGCCAATCATGATGGCTGCAATCCCGCTGCAGCCAGATAATCGCCGCCGCCAGCAAGAGCATCGGAATCACACAGAAACTCATCAGCACGGTATCGTACAGACCCAGCTGGAACTGCTCCCATACCACCCAGCTCATCAGCAGTGCCGTCAAGACAAACAAGCCCGACCGCAACACCGGGCCACGATGGTGATTATCAAGCATGATCATCATGACAAGCCTCCCTGATCCGTACGACCAAGCTGTCCACATCGTCGTCTGGCTGATAATGAATAGCGACAATATCCAGAGGCTGCTCACCCGCCCTGGCAACAGGGTCCAGTTGCTGTTCGATCAAGCGGAAGTCATCCGTAGTGCCATAAGGCATCAACACCAGAAAATCATCCGATTCCAATCGATACAACATATGAAAAGGCTGTACCCCCTGTTGCAAATGCGTTCCCAGTTGTTGGATACGATCTTCAAACGCCTCGTTCCCCAGTTGACGCCAAGTACCCGGCACCAGCACCAGGGTCAACAGCAGCCGGGATGAATGACGATCCGCGCGGGGGATTTCACGGGCCAGATCGATCAGCAGTTGATCCTCCCGATAGGCACCGGTACGTGGATCCGCCCCGACTTCTTCGCGCAACCGGATAGTACCGGATTCATTCATCCAGCCAATTGCAGCGGCGACCGCCACACTCACGGTATAGGTTGTCATAACCTGTGCTCGCAACAGGATATCCAAACAGGCGGCCAGACACAGAAATAACACCGAAAAAGCCAGCATCATCCAAATGGCATACTGCCATCGAAACGCAAACACCAGATAGAACGGCACCCAGAAACCAATATGTACGGTGTCCAGGCCAATGGTCATCTCCCGCAAGGCCATCAGCACCAGTAGTGTCACGACCAACCATTCAGGCCAGCGACGTCGATAGGGTTTGTCGTGCAACAGCAGATAACGGGCATAAATACTCAGCAGGCAACCGAGCAATAAAGTGGCAATCGTCTCTCCAACATGCTGGTGTCGCCAATCAATCCAGGACAGCGCCGCCAGGCATACGGCCATCAGCAGACAATAGAAAGCCGTCAGCCGTAACTCTTGCTGTCGTAAAAAATACGTATTGTTCTTGCCTGTGAGCATCAGAAAGCCTTTGTCATTGGGATTCGTCGGCCAGTACCTTGACAGGAAAACGCCGCATCACCCCGGTGCCAGGTAACCGCAATACCCTGCCCCCGAACGTAATTACCGGGTTAATCCGCAGGTGGGTAGTGTATACTAGCCAACTTTATCTGTTTCCGACCGATCGGGTGTAATCGATGGATGTAAACCAATACATGATAACGCTGGGCCAACAGGCACGTGCTGCTGCAACAGCCATGGCCAGAGCCTCAACCCAGGACAAAAACAAAGCCTTGCTGGCCATCGCCGATGCCATCAGCCAGCAACGTAGCGACCTCTATCAAGCCAATGCCACCGACCTTGAAAACGGTCGGGCCAAAGGCCTGGATGCTGCCCTGCTCGATCGCCTGGAACTGACCGACGCCCGTATTGACACCATGATTGAAGGCCTGCATCAGGTCGCCACCCTGCCAGACCCGGTGGGTGAGATCACCGATATGAAATACCGCCCCAGCGGCATTCAGGTTGGCAAGATGCGTGTGCCTCTGGGTGTCATCGGCATTATTTACGAAAGCCGCCCGAACGTAACCATCGAAGCCGCCAGCCTGTGTCTCAAGTCCGGCAATGCCACCATTTTACGGGGTGGCTCGGAGTCCATTGCCAGCAACCAGATGCTGGCAACCTGTATTCGCACCGGTTTGGCCGCTGCCGGATTACCTGAAACCGCCGTGCAGGTAGTGGAAACCACCGACCGTGCCGCCGTTGGCCACTTGATCACCCTGCCAGAATTTGTCGACGTTATTGTACCTCGTGGTGGCAAAGGGCTGATTGAACGCGTCAGCAAGGACGCCAGGGTCCCGGTTATCAAACACCTCGACGGCATCTGCCATGTGTATCTGGATCGCTTTGCCGACCAGACCAAGGCACTGAATATCGCCGTTAATGCCAAAACCCACCGTTACGGCACCTGCAACACCATGGAAACCCTGCTGGTGCATCAGGATGTCGCCAATGAGTTACTGCCAGCGCTGGGGGAAGCCTACACTGCCCTGGACGTTGAATTACGTGGCTGCGACCGCAGCCGCGATATTCTTCATGGCATAACAGCCGCCACCGCTGCAGACTGGGATACCGAGTACCTGGCACCGATTCTGTCAATCAAGATAGTCGACAGCATTGAGGCTGCCATTGAACATATCAATCGCCACGGTTCGCACCATACCGACAGTATTGTCACCGAGAACTACACCCTGGCGCGCCAGTTCCTCACCGAAGTCGATTCCAGCTCGGTGATGATCAATGCCTCAACCCGTTTTGCCGACGGCTTTGAATACGGCCTGGGAGCAGAAATCGGTATCTCTACCGACAAGATTCATGCCCGTGGCCCGGTCGGACTGGATGGTCTGACCTCACAGAAATACGTTGTGTTTGGTAACGGCGAAGTACGCAAATAATGAGCTCAACCGTGGCAGCCGCACGGGCTGCTCCCTGGGCCATTCTGGGCGGTACCTTTGACCCGGTTCATATCGGGCACTTGCGTATCGCCTTGCAATTACGCGACGCCGGTTTTGAGCGGGTGCTGCTGATGCCTAACCGTATTCCGCCACACCGGCCGTCCCCCCGGGCGTCATCAAGCCAGCGCCTGGCCATGCTGAATCTCGCTACCAGCGACCTGGATGGTGTCGAAGTCAGCGATATTGAATTACAACGCCCGGAATGCAGCTACAGTGTCATTACCCTGGAATGGCTGCGTACCCTTTACCCGGCCATCAGTTTTACCTGGGCAATGGGCACCGATGCCTGGCTCAGTTTTGACCGCTGGCACCGCTGTGACGACATCCTTGATCTCGCCAATCTGATGGTCATCAGTCGTCCCGGAGAACGCCAGCCCGTTGCCCCATGGCAACAACAACAGTGGCTGGCACGACAGGCTTCCATTACTGACCTGTTAGCCAGTCCTGCAGGTCGTATCTGCCAACAGGCCTGGCCCGGGCTGGATATTTCAGCATCGGGCTTGCGTCGAGGCATTGCCGAAGGCGAGAATGTCCGGTTCCTTACTCCAGACCCTGTACTGGACTATCTCACTCAACACCAACTTTACCGATAAGTAGCGAATGCAAACTGAGCAAATCAAAAACCTGGTCGTCGATTCCCTGGACGATATGAAAGCCAGAGACATCACTATTCTGGACGTACGTGGCCGTACTTCTGTCACCGACTGGATGGTCATTGCCACCGGGACATCCAATCGCCACGTTACCGCCGTCGCAGGCCATGTTGAAGAAAAAGCCAAGCATGCCGGCCTGCGCCCCAATGGCACCGAAGGTCGTGCCGTCGCTGACTGGGTACTGATCGACCTGATCGACGTCGTCGTGCATGTCATGACCGACCAGTCACGCCACTTCTATGACCTCGAGCGACTCTGGGGTGAACCTGCCGACTCATCCAGCAAGGGTCATGCAGCGGAATGAAAATCCGGCTGCTGGCGGTCGGTCAGAAAATGCCCGCCTGGGTGACAGACGGCTATCAGGAATACGCCAAACGGCTACCTGCCGACTGCGCCCTGGAACTGGTGGAAATCAGCCCGGGTCACCGCAGTAAAAGCAGCAGCAAGGAAAAAGCCATGCAGCAGGAAGCTGCTGCCTTGCTAAAGGCAATACGGCCACAGGAACATCTGGTCGTACTGGATGTCCTTGGTAAACCCTGGTCAACAGAACAGCTCTCCGGTCATCTGTCGCAATGGCGCATGGACGGTCACGATGTGGCTCTGGTGATTGGTGGCCCTGATGGCATAGCCCCAACGCTGCTGGCGCAGGCAAAACAACGCTGGTCACTATCCAGCCTGACCTTGCCGCACCCTCTGGTACGCGTGGTGGTGGCTGAGCAGATATATCGAGCCTGGACCCTGTTGCAGGGCCATCCTTACCACAAATGAGGCCTGCATGTGGGAGCACTCCTTCCGGGATAAATCAGCTGAAGTAAAGCTGTTTCGTTCTCGTGCCGCGATTCTGGGCCTGATTATCTTTGCCTTGCTGGGCGTGCTCGTCTGGCGTATGGCCTATTTGCAAATCACCCTCTACGAAAAATACCAGAATCTATCCGAAAACAACCGTATCAAGATCCAGCCGCTGCCTCCCAAGCGTGGTCTGATTTATGACCGCAATGGGGAATTGCTGGCAGAAAACGTACCCTCATACAGCCTGACGCTGGTGCCTGAACGCGTTCGTAATATGGAAGATACTCTGAATTTTATCGACGATATGATCGGTATTTCAGAACGGGACCGGGAACAGCTCGAACGACGTCTGGAACTGCGTCGTCGACCCTACGAACCCGTTGTTTTACGTCATCAACTGACCGAAGTTGAAATTGCCAAGGTCATGGTCAACCGGGTTTACCTGCCCGGTGTCGATGTCGAAGCCCAGCTGGTGCGTCATTATCCACAAGGGGAAACCTTTGCCCATGTACTGGGTTACGTCGGACGTATCAACCAGCGGGAACAAAATCACCTGGATACCGATATCGATACCAAACGCCGCTACAGCGCCACCCAATACATTGGCAAACAAGGTATTGAAAAGCGTTATGAAAGTGACCTGCATGGCGAACCCGGCTATCAAAAAGTGGAAACCAACGCCCGCGGCCGTATTTTACGGGTATTGGAGCAGTCAGACCCGACCCCCGGACAAGACCTGACCCTGCACCTCGACAGCCGCCTGCAACGGCTGGCCCAGCAACAACTGGCCAATCACCGGGGCGCTCTGGTGGCTATTGAAGTCAAAACCGGGGGGATTCTCAGCCTCTACAGTAACCCGGGCTTTGACCCCAACCTGTTTGTTACCGGTATATCCCATACCGACTATAATGCCTTGCGTGACAATCCGGATTTACCCCTGTTCGACCGGGCCATACGGGGCCGCTATCCACCGGCATCCACCCTGAAACCCTTTATTGGTATCGGCGTCACCGACCTCGGTGTGACCAGCTGGAGCCGTACTATTTTTGATACCGGCAGCTTTATGCTGGAAAACAGCTCCCGGGTCTACCGGGACTGGAAACGCCAGGGTCATGGCGAAGTCAATCTGGAACGCGCTATCGTCGAATCCTGCGATGTCTATTTTTATGATGCCGCCGTCCGCGCGGGAATTGACAAGCTTGACCCTTTTTTGGCGCAGTTCGGCTTTGGCCAGAACCTGGCGATAGATGTTGATAACGCCTTCTCCGGGCTGCTGCCCGGCCGTGAATGGAAACGCAAACACTACAAAGCCAGCTGGTACGCCGGTGATACCGTCAACCTGGGCATTGGCCAGGGCTATATGCAGGTCACCCCCTTGCAACTGGCCACTGCCACAGCGTTAATGGCCAATCGCGGCAAGTGGGTCGCTCCCCGTCTGCTCTCTGCCCACAGCGGTCAGCATGAAGCGATTGATGAAAGTGAGGCCCAGGACATCAAACTGAACAACGAAGACAACTGGGATCATATGTTTGAAGCCATGCGCAAAGTGATCTCCAGCCCTCATGGCACGGCTCGCGTGCTGCAAAAACACCTGGAGTTTTCCATCGCAGGCAAAACCGGTACTGCCCAGGTTGTCGGCATCAAGCAAGATGAAGAATACGACTCCGACGCCCTGCGCGAGCGCTTGCGTGATCACGCTCTGTTTATCGCCTTTGCGCCGGTTGAAGATCCGCAGATTGCGATTGCCGTGGTGGTCGAAAACGGCGAATCAGCGGGCCGTACCGCAGCACCCATTGCTCAATCAGTTATTAATCTTTACCTCAGCGGAAGCACTGGCGAATGAGCAATTCCGACTTCACCCGCACACTGGGTAGCGGCATACACCCGGGATTTGATCGTGGTAAAGCATTATTCACCCGCATTCATCTGGATTTGCTGCTGGTGATACTGCTACTGGTACTGTGCCTGGCTGGCTTACTGATACTGTATACCGGCAGTGGCCGAGATACGCATATGCTGGTACGTCAGGCCGTGCATATGGGCATTGGTTTGCTTGGCATGGGGCTGGCAGCACAGCTGCCCCCTCGCTTTTATCAAATGATTGCGCCCTGGGCTTATCTGTTGGCTCTGGTTGCCTTGATCAGCGTGCTGATTGCCGGTGTAGGGGCCAAGGGCGCGCAACGCTGGCTGGCCCTGCCCGGGCTGCCCCGCTTCCAGCCATCGGAACTGGTCAAGCTGATTCTGCCACTCACCGTGGCCTGGTATATGGCCCGGCGACCGGTGCCGCCGCATATCACCGACTTGCTCAAGGCCAGCGGGCTAATTGTTATCCCGACGATACTGATCCTGAAACAGCCCGACCTGGGTACTTCACTGTTGATCTCAGCGTCTGGTCTACTGGTGCTGTTTTTTGCCGGTATGGCCTGGAAGCTGATTGGTTCCCTGATTGCTATCGTCTCAGCCTGTGCCCCACTGATGTGGTTTTTTGTTATGCACGACTATCAAAAACAACGGGTGCTGACCTTCCTGAACCCGGAAAGTGACCCACTGGGGTCTGGCTGGAATATCATTCAGTCAAAAACCGCCATTGGCTCCGGCGGCATTGAAGGCAAAGGCTTTATGCAGGGTACCCAGTCACAACTGGAATTTCTGCCAGAGAGTCATACCGATTTTATTATTGCCGTACTGGCAGAAGAACTGGGTCTGATTGGCGTATTGCTGCTACTGGTGCTGTACTTCCTGATCATATTCCGCTGTCTGGTGCTTAGCAGCCGTAGCGAGACCTTGTTTGGCCGCCTGCTGGCGGGCAGCTTGTCCGTTACCTTTTTTATCTATGTATTTGTGAACATCGGTATGGTTAGCGGAATTTTACCCGTGGTAGGTGTTCCACTACCACTGGTCAGCTATGGTGGAACGTCAGTCGTCAGCCTGATGACAGCCTTTGGCCTGATCATGTCCATGGCAATACATCAAAAACGTTAATCAAAATACTTAACAGGGAATCAGTATGACCAGACTTACACGTCAACTGGCAAAGACTTGCCTGGTTATCAGTCTTAGTGGCTCAGCGCTGGCATATGCCGGTTACGACCAGCACCCTCGCTTTAATGAGTTTGCGGCCGAGCTGGAAAAGGAATATCAAATCCCTCCTGCAGAAACCAGGCGTTGGCTGGCAGAATCGAAAAAACTCGACTCGGTACTGGAAGCCATCGCTCGCCCGGCAGAAAAAACCCTCGAATGGGATAGCTATCAGGATATTTTCCTCACCAGCAAGCGCATTGAAGGCGGCAAGGCCTTTATGGCAAAACATGCCGGGCTGTTGGCGGCGGCAGAACAGAAGTACGGCATTCCCAAAGAAATCATCACTGCCATCATCGGTGTGGAAACGTTCTACGGCAGTCGTCAGGGTAGCTACCGGGTACTGGATTCACTGGCCACACTGGCATTCGACTACCCTAAACGGCCGATCTTCTGGCGCGAATTAAAAGCCTTTTTCTCACTGGCCAAAGAAGAAAATCTTGATCCCGCAACCGTCAAGGGCTCTTACGCCGGCGCCATGGGCTACGGTCAGTTTATTCCGACCAGTTTTCTCGCGTATGCCGTTGATGGCGATGGTGATGGCCAGCGAGATTTATGGGCTAACCCAGCGGATGCCATTAACAGCGTCGCCAACTATTTCAACGTCCATGGCTGGCGAGCACACGAGCCGGTGGTACAACGCGCCCGCGTCAGCGGCAACCAGTACCAGCAAGCCGTTAATGACAACCTGAAGCCCAAATGGACTGTCGCAAAACTGGCAGCCATGGGAGTTTCCACCATCGAGCCAGCAAATGCCGAAGACCCTGCCAGCCTGGTCAAACTGATTGGCAAGCAAGGAGCCGAGTTCTGGCTGGCCCACTATAACTATTACGTGATTACCCGCTATAACCATAGCCGTCTGTATGCCATGGCGGTTTATCAGTTGAGTGAGGCGCTGAAACAGTGAAGACCGGCTTTTGGCTGATCATGGCGCTGCTACTCAGCGCCTGCAGCTCGCGTTACCAGCACAAGGAAGACTTCAGTCCTCCAGAACCACCGGATTTATCCACCATAGAGGAGCCCACCCCCACACGGGAACCACTCAGTGTGACGGGTAACGGCCCAACGTATCAGGTGCTGGGACAACGCTATCAAGTACTGGATCAACCAACGTCATTCCGGCAGACAGGCATCGCCTCCTGGTACGGCATGAAATTCCATGGCCACGCTACCTCCAACGGTGAAATTTACGATGTTTATCAATTTACCGCGGCCCACAAAACCTTGCCGTTACCCAGCTATGTGCGGGTAACCCGTCAAGACAACGGCAAAAGTGTGGTGGTACGGGTCAATGATCGCGGGCCATTTCATGAAGGCCGTATTATTGACCTGTCGTATGCCGCTGCCCACAAAGTGGGCCTGGATGTATCCGGCACCGCCCCGGTCACGGTCGAACTGCTGACCCAGCCTTACCCCGACAAGGTACACTGGATACAGGTTTCAGCCCTGTCCGACCAGTCCAACGCCAGGCGGCAGCAGCAAAGCCTGAGTCAGGCACTGAAGCCACTGTCGTGGCCTGTGGAGGTACATCAGGGCAATCTGAATGGCAAACCACTCCATAAGGTACGTATCGGCCCGGTACCGGAAGGAGAGCCCTTGCAGGACTTGCTGATCAGGTTGGAAAACCTGCAGATCAACAACCCCGTCATACTCGGTGCTCATCAACTCGACTGAGCACCATTCACATTGCCGTCACGCGCAGCAGATCACAAGCCACAAAAAAAAGGGCCACGACCAAACTGGTCGGGCCCGAGGCAAGGGTACTCAGCGCAGAAAATAATAAAACCGGCTCTTATTCTCCAGAGCCGTGTTTTTTGATGTCCTTACGGATAGCCGCATATACACCTACAAAAAATACGCAGGTCAGTCCGACAATCACTAATCCGGCAAAAACAACTTCGTCCATAAACATAGTGGGATTCCTCACTCTTAGTCGGTCTTGCGTTTGACGTGTTGAGGGCAATGTAACAGTCCACACCTGTGTCAAATTGACTCACATCAAGCCGTTTTTCAGCCGCTCTTTATAACCGTTGCTACGCTTGATATGCATCAAAAGCGACATAAGATCAGTTATTGGCTGGCTTGCTTATTGCGCTGAAACAGAAGGCAGGATTTCAGGGAGACGGTTATTCCGATGATCAGGTCATCACCGGCAGAAACAGGGGCTGGGATGTTATCCGGACGAAGATCCCTGTTGTTCCAAAAGATCTTATTAGGGTCGAGCAAACCAGCGCCCACAGGCGCTGGCTGCTGAAAAATGACAGGTCTTGCGTGGCATCCTTGCACAGGGTGCTGTCTGTCATGCTTATTGATCGTTATCTTTCTGGATTACCGAACGCCACTGCAAGGTTAATTCAGGTCATCTGCACCAGCAATTCACAGATTTTTCAAAACGAGTTCAATATCGCACCAAAAAACAACACATTGATAACAAACTAATTAGAGATAATTCGCCCCCGATAGACCCGGGTAGACGGCCCGATCCGCTCCCGATCATCAATCATGGCCGTCGCACCGCGGTACGTTCTGTCCATAATCGGCTTGGTTTTTGGTGTTTGGGTCGGCAAAAACATCTCAATCATCTCAAGTAAATCATGGCTCACGCCGCTTTTTACAAGGGTTCTGAGGTCATCTTCCAAGGAAGGCGAATCATAGTGAATTATGCAGCCCTGCTCTTCTTTCGCTAATCGCTTTATTTTTTGTAGTAGTGCGATATTGTTGCGGTTGAATTCAACCATGTGGTTCCCCCCAAGTTGGTACTGGGGATTTTACTGCAACGCTCATACCATTGTTTTGTACTTTGTTCCGATTTGAACAATCGGCTGATCCAACTCACGATCTATATAACGGCTAAACTGACCAGCCACACACTCCCAGCTTAGCTGTTCTGCCGTCACTCGTGCCGCCTTGCCCTGCTCAACCAGATCACTCTCCAATAATGCCTCGGCGGCAGAGACAAACATCCGCTCGGCAATATCCGGCTTCTCTTCAACCGGAGCCAACGAACCGTTAACACCGGACTGAATATGCATATGGGCAGCTGCCATATCAAATGCAGCCACTGGCAAGCCACTGGCCATGGCCTCCAGCGTTACCAGACCAAACGTCTCCGTGACACTGGGAAAGACAAACAGATCAGCGGAAGCAAAATGCCGGGCCAGTGCCTCGCCCGTTTGCACGCCGGCAAAAATCACATCGGGATGGCTGGCCTGAATATCACCACGCATCGGGCCATCCCCCACCATCACCAGTTTCAGATCTGGTCGGGTCACCCGTAACTGGTCATAAGCCGCAATGGCGAGCGGGATATTTTTCTCTGCCGCAATACGTCCGACATACAGCATCACCCGATCACTGTCCTTGACCTGCCAGGACTGCCTGAGACTGATACTACGCCGCCGCGGATGGAACAGATGACAATTGACCCCGTGAGGCAATACCTGAACGTTATGAAAGCTGGATTCACATAAAAAACCGGCGACTTCTTCGGAAGGAACCAGGGTTCCGGCGGTACGGTTATGGAAGCGGCGCAGCCAGTTCAGCGTCAGGGTTCGAATCCAGCCCAAGCCATAATAACTACTGTAACGATGAAAGTTGGTATGAAACGCACTCAACACCGGAATGCCGCGCTCGGTGGCCAAATTCAACGCCGAGTTGCCCAGCGGGCCTTCGGTGGCAATAAAGACAAATTCCGGCTGAAAACGATCCCAGGCCGCCCGAATATCTCCCCGGGCTGGCCAGCCAATCTGTAAATCCGGGTACATTGGAATGGTCAAACCACGGCACCAGACTTCTTCCACTTCTGGACGCCATGTCGAGCGCGGCCGAGTACGAATCAGCTGTACCTGAAAGTGACGAGGATCCAGCGCATTAATCAACTGGCGCAGGGAATTAGCGACACCGTTAACATCGGGCACATAGGTTTCGGTAACAATACTGATACGAAGTGGAGCCATACGGGTCTGGCACTCTGGCTAAATTCAACCAGTGTGCCAGCACCACCGTGACACTTTGATGAAGCCAATAAAGCCCCATATCACTCCACCAAACGTCAGCTCTCCAAACCAGCCCTCCAAGTCATCCTCCGGCTCAGAACGCCTGAACAACAGCCTGAAACCAGGGCGACCCAACCGGGAAATGGAAATGGAACTTACCCAAAAGAAGCAATAGGGGGCATCTATTTAATCCGGTGCTCACTCTGGGCTACCGGATGGTTTCGAATCACGAAGCCGACTTGCAGGCC